>JBJTIV010000387.1:0-5123 GCA_046095145.1 Planctomycetaceae bacterium | reverse complement strand
CCCTGCTACGTCGAGTCGCCGTGGGGCGGCTACAAGCAGAGCGGCCACGGCCGCGAGATGAGCCTCCAGGGGCAGGACGAGTTCCTGGAGACCAAGCAGGTGCACATCAACCTGAGCGAGGCGCCGCTGGCCTGGTACTGACCCGGGCCGGCGCGACGAGGGCGGCATGGCGAGCATCGACATCCGGACGCCGATCCCCGGGCCGCGGTCCCGGGCGCTCCTGGCCCGGCGGCAGGCGGCGGTCTCCTCGAGCCCGTTCATGACCACGCCGCTGTTCGTCGCGCACGCGGCCGGGGCCACGCTCACCGACGTCGACGGCAACACCTTCCTCGACTTCGCCGGCGGGATCGGCACCGTGAACGTGGGCCACGCCCGGCCGGAGGTGGTGGCGGCGATCCGCGAGCAGGCGGGCCGCGCGCTGCACACCTGCTTCAACGTGGCGATGTACGAGCCCTACGTGGCCCTCGCCGAGAAGCTCAACGCCATCGTGCCCGCGGCCGGGCCGCGGAAGAGCGTGCTCTTCAACACCGGGGCCGAGGCGGTGGAGAACGCCGTGAAGATCGCGCGGAAGGTGACGGGCCGGCCGGGTGTGCTCACCTTCGAGCACGGCTTCGCGGGCCGCACCTACATGGCGCTCACGCTCACGAGCAAGGTGGCGCCCTACAAGGCCGGCTTCGGTCCCTTCATGCCGGAGGTGCACCGGCTGCCCTACCCCTACCTCTACCGCAGCGGCTTCACCGACGAGGAGGCCTACGTCGACCACCTGCTCGACGGCGTGCGCGAATTCTTCCGCACGCACGTCGATCCGGCGAGCATCGCCTGCCTGTGGATCGAGCTCGTGACGGGCGAGGGCGGGTTCCTCGTGGCGCCGCGGCGCTACGTGCAGGGGCTCAAGGCGCTCTGCGCCGAGCACGGCATCCTGTTCATCGCCGACGAGATCCAGACCGGCTTCTGCCGCACCGGCACGCTCTTCGCCACGGAGCAGTACGGCATCGAGCCCGAGCTCGTGACCGTGGCCAAGTCGATCGCCGGCGGCCTGCCGCTCTCGGCCGTGGTCGGCCGCGCCGACCTGCTCGACGGCGTGCAGGTGGGCGGCCTCGGCGGCACCTACTGCGGCAACCCCGTGGCCTGCGCCGCGGCCCTGGCCACGATCGACGTCTACGAGCGCGAGCGGATCGCCGACCACGCGGCGGCCCTGGGCCGCCGCCTGCGATCACGGCTCGACGGCTGGCAGGGGCGGTTTCCCTGCATCGGCGAGGTGCGCGGCCTGGGCGCGATGCTGGCGGTGGAGTTCGTGGCGGACCGCACGAGCCGGAAGCCCTCGAAGGAGACGTTCGCGACCGTGGCCGCCCGCTGCCTCGAACGCGGCGTGATCCTGCTGGGGTCGGGCACCCATGGCAACGTGATGCGATTCCTTTTTCCGCTCGTGATCACCGCCGGGCAACTCGACGAGGGCCTCGACGTGATCGAGGGCGTGCTCGAGGGCCTCGGCGGCTGAGCGCCCGCCGGGCAACCCCGGCCCAGGGGAAGACCATGAGGCTCCTCGTGCCCGAGAACGTCGCCGTCAGCGGGCCAGTTCGCGGGCCACGTCGGCGGCGAACTCGTCGACGTCCTCGGGCGTCGTGTCCCACGCGCACATCCAGCGCACCTCGCGGGTGGCCGGGTTCCACGTGTAGAAACCGTGCCGCGCCTGCAGCCGGACCGAGGCCTCCGGCGGCAGGATCACGAACACGGCATTGGCCTGGACGGGCTGCGTGATGACGACGCCCGGGAGCTCCCGGACGGCCGCCGCGAGGCGGCTCGCCATGGCGTTGGCATGCGCGGCGCAGCGCCGCCAGAGGCCGTCGGTGAGCAGGGCCAGGATCTGGGCGCTCACGAACCGCATCTTGCTCGGCAGTTGGCCGTGCGTCTTCCGCAGCCGGCGCACGACGTCGGCCGTCTCCGCGTCGAACACGATCACCGCCTCGGCGGCGAGCGCGCCGTTCTTCGTGGCGCCGAAGGTCACCGCGTCGACGCCCGCGGCGCTCGTCACCTCCGCGAACGACACGCCGAGCGCCGCCGCGGCGTTGGCCAGCCGGGCGCCGTCGACGTGGAACTTCATGCCGTGGCCGTGCGCCTGGGCGGCCAGGGCCGCGATCTCGGCCGGCGTGTAGACGGTGCCCATCTCGGTGGACTGCGTGATCGTGACCACCGCCGGCTTGGCGCGGTGCACGTCGTCGAAGCCCCAGGCCTGGGTCTCGACCGCGGCCGGGGTGAGCTTGCCGTCGGGCGTGGGCACCGTCCAGAGCTTGAGGCCGGCCAGCGCCTCGGGCGCGCCCCCCTCGTCGGTGTGCACGTGGGCGAAGTCGGTGCAGATCACGCCGGCCCGGCCGCGCGTGAGCGCGGCGAGGGCCACCACGTTGGCCCCGGTGCCGTTGAACATCGGGAACGCCTCGGCCCGCGGCCCGAACTCCCGCCGCGCCGCCTCGTTGAGCGCGGCGGTCACGTCGTCGCCGCCGTAACTGACCGCGTGGCCCCCGTTCACGGCCGCCACCGCGGCCAGCACGTCCGGGTGCGGCCCGGCCCGGTTGTCGCTGGCGAATCCCCGCCGCAGAGCGGTCATGCGCTCGCTCCGGTGATGCCGCGGGTCGACTCGACGGCCGGCGCCACGCGGCGGCGGAGCGCCTCGTAGAACACGCTCAGCGGAAACTCGTCGGCGAGCGCCGCGCCGATGGCGGCCTTCTCGTCGGCCGGCAGTGCGGCGCCGCCGCGCGCCCAGACCGACGCCGGGTGGGGCGGCACGAGCCCCGCCACGAACTCGTGCGTCGCCAGCCAGTGGCCGAACTTCGACCGGTCGATGCCCGCGCGGTAGAGGTCCTCGACCTGGCCGCAGAGGTCGACGACCGCCGCGTCCACGGCCCGCCAGTCGATCGCCAGCACGTTGTCGGCCCACGTGACCACCCGCCGGCGGTGCAGCCAGGCGAAGAGGATCTGCCCCGCGAGGCCGTCGTAATTGCGGACGCGGTCGCCGCTGACGGGAAACCGGAACAGGCGGTCGAAGAGGATCGCCAGCCGCACGTGCCGGGCCGCCGGCACGCCCCGGGGCTCGAGGTCCACCATCTCGCGAAACGTGGTGAGGTCGCAGCGCAACTCCTCGAGGCCGTACATCCAGTAGGGCATCCGCTGGCGGATCATGAACGGGTCGAAGGGAATCTCGCCGCGGCTGTGCGTGCGGTCGTGGACGATGTCCCAGAAGGCGAAGGTCTCCTGGGCGAGCTGCTGGTCGGCGAGCAGCCGCTCGGCGTCGGGCGGCAGCGCGAGCCCGAGCAGGCCCGCGGCGGCCCGCGTCACGCGCCGCCAGCGGGCCGCCTCGCGGTCGCAGAAGATCGCGCCCCAGGTGAACTTCACGGTCTCGCGGGCGGCCACCGTCTCGGGAAACAGCACGGCCGAGTGGGTGTCGTAGCCGCCCGTGAAGCCGGCGAACTCGATCGGCACGAAGGCGGGATTGGGGTAGCGGGCGGCCTCGAGCGCGGCGATCCACTCGGGCCACACCGTGCGCGTCGCCACCGCCTCGACGTTGCGGTTGGGGTTGCCGTTCTGCGTGACCATCGGGAACACCACGAGATGCTCCACGCCGTGCCGCCGCTGCCGCTCGGGATGGAAGCGCACGAGCGAGTCGAGGAAGTCGGGCCGGGCGAACCCGCCGCCGGCCCATGTGCGGAAGTCGGCGATCGTGGCCGCCAAGTGGTCGGCCTGGTGCGGCAGGGCGGGCGCGAGGGCGGCGATCGCCGCGGTGATCTCCGCGACGAGCCCGGCGGCCTGGTGGTGGTGGGCCGCCGGGATCGCGCCGTCGGCCTCCTGCAGCGGGCGGATCGCCTCCACGGCCCGGACGAGATCCCGCCACGCCGGCGTCGCCACCACGCCCGCGGCCGACGACGCGGCGCCGCGCCGCACCGGACGGACGGCCGCCCACGTGACGAGGTTGAGCCACAGCAGCCGGTGGTCGAGGTCGCCGATCGAGTCGTCGCCCACGAAGTCGGAGTCGGCGGCGACCACCACCCGGCCCCGGTCGGCCTTCACGCCGACGAGCACGGGCGCGGCGGGAGGCGCAGCCGAGGAGTGCGTGCGGACGAAGACGGTCGACGCGGAGTCGTCACCGGCCACGGCGAGCACGCCCGAGCGGTAGAAGCAAGCTTCCGTGACGCCGGCGAACAGGTCGGCGGCCACCTCCTCGCCTGCCGCCGCCGGGGCGACGGCGTCGAGCATCACCCAGGTAGGCACGTCGCGGAAGCGATGCGCGGGATCCTGCACGGTGGCGTTGCCGATCTCCACGCCGAAGCGGGCGGCGATCGCGGCCAATGAATTGCCATATTTCGGCTGCTCGGTCTCGGCGAGGATCACGAGCCCGCCGCCGCCGCGCACGAAGGCCTCGATGGCATCGACCTCGGGGGCCGCGTATTCCGGTGAACCCGTGCCGGTGGTCGCCTCCCACTCGTCGGTCGAGCAGTGCGGCAGCACGAGCACGTCGACCGCCGCGAGGGTCTCGGCCGCGAGCGGGCCGGATTCGTGGACGGCCACGTCGAAGCCGGCCGCCCGCAACGCCCGGGCCGCCTCGACGAGGCCGCAGTCGGCCGGGTTCTCCGGCCGCATCCGCTCCGCGACCTCGGACCTCGTGGTCCAGGCCTGGCGATGCGACTCGTCGAACAACACGCGGGTATGCAGGGCCATTCCGACAAGATAGCCCGGCCGCACCCCGCTGGCGAGCGATCTCGACGAAGCCGGAGCGTCATGCGCGGGGAGCCGGCGCGGGACGCCGAGGGCCATTGTTCGGGGCCCGGCCCGGCGGGCACAATACGATTGGGTTCAGCGTCGATCGAACCCGACGACGAGCGTTGCGGAGCCACGTCCCTTTTTCGGAGCCACGCCGATGATCCCGTCCACGTCCCGCGCTTGTCACGGCCGCATGGCTCGGGCCCTGCTGCCCGTCGCCCGGCTCGTCGTCCTCGTGACACTCTGCATGACAGCCGGATGCGAGGACCTGGCGCTCCTCTCTCCGAAGCCCGCGGCAGCTCCCCCCGCACCGGCCCGCAAGCTCACGAAGACGACGAAGGAGGTGCTCGACCTCAAGGCGGCGCTCGACGCCG
>JBJTIV010000386.1:0-3036 GCA_046095145.1 Planctomycetaceae bacterium | reverse complement strand
GTCCCAGAGCTTCCACTGGGAGAGAACCTTCTCCACGGGCCGATTCGGCCCCACGCGGCTCACGAACCGATCGAGGAAGGGGTTGAAGTCGTCGTACAGGACGACGAACGTGCGGGCCTCAGGGTGGGCCGCCGCGTGCCGTTCGAACTGCCGCACCATCTGCAGCTTGAGGGCCGTCTTGCCCGAGCCCTTCTCGCCGAACACGATCGCCGTGCTCGGATCGGCGGGGTCACCGTAGATCTTGTCCCAGGCCGGGTGGAACGTCGTCTCCAGGCAGGTCCGCTTGAAGACCGTGTCGTTCTGCGCGTCCTCCTCGGCGAACGGGTTGCCCGCGATGCCGTGGTGCTCGAGAAACTCGTGGACTTTCATCGCGTGCGGCCCCGGGTGCGGCTCACTTGCCGGCGGCCACCATGCCCTCCACCATCGTGCGGAAGCCGTCGGCGTGGGCGGCGACCGTCTTCGCGGGGCCGTAGAACTTGAGGAAGTAGTTGCCGCGGCGGTCGGGCGTCTCGACGATCGCCGCCAGCATGCGGTAGTCGGGGCGGTCGACGGCGGCGCCGCCCGCGAACGGCCCGCCGGGCATGTCCTTGTAGGTGCCGGCGATGTCCACCATCGTCACCTGGCAGCCCGCCACCTGGAGCTTCTTCGTCGTCGCCTTGTCCTTCGTGGCCGAACCGTCGGGCTGCGTGAACTGACCGTGCCAGCGCTCGATGTTGGCCTCGATGCTGCCGCCGGCACCCATCACGGTGAGCCGGCCGGGCGCGTCCCCCTTGACCGCCGGGATCGAGAACTCGGTCTCGATCATGCCGCTCGTGGGAGCCACCCGCTCCCAGCCGGCGGGCGCCTCGAGCGTGAAGCCGCCGTCGGCGATCGTGAACACGCCGGCCGCCTCGGCCGCCGTCGGCTGGGCGTTCGCCCGCTCGGCCGAGGTGCCCGTGACGCAGGCGACGAGCACGAGGGCGGCCGCTCGCAGGCCGCGTGAAGACCATCGCGCCTTCCTCATCGATGCCTCCCGAAGCCGGAACACCGGTCCACGACGTCGCGAATGGTAGCACACCGTCGCGCCGCCCGCGTCGATCACGGCCGGGGTCCGGCGGTGCCTGGTGCCACGTCGGCTTCCGCCACGTCGACGTCGGGCTCGGCTGCTTCGGCATCCCGTGCGCTCGCGGGCTCGAGGGCTGCCGGCAGCGTCGCGACCACGTGCGGATCGAACGAAGCGACGCGGGCCGTCGGCAGACCCGCTCCGCCGGCGGAGAGCCCGGCAGGTCCCGCCGACGCCTGCCGCAGCGGGATGCGGAATCGCGCCTGGCACGTCGGGCAGACGCCCTTCCTGCCCGCGAGCTGGTCCTTGACCTTGATCCGATGCCCGTTGGGGCAACACGCGATGATGCCCATCGCCGACCCTCCAGTGACCCGCCCGACCGCCCAGCTGCGCGGTGCCCTTTTGCGGCTCTGAGCCGGGCCTTGCAGGCCGCTTGCCGGGCTGCGGGCGGCATTTTAGTCTGGCGACCGGTTCATAGCGGCAGTTCGCGTCCTCCCCATGGATGCCCGCTGGGTGCCAGAGACGAGGAGAGACGCTTCGCATGCCACGCCGAGACACGCCGCCCCCGGCGGAGGATGCCGAGCAGGAGGACCGCGGCCCGCTGGAGATCGCGGTCGTCGGCGACCTGACCGACAACGAGGCCGACCTCACCGACCGGCTGCTCGGCGTGGAGCCCGGCGGCGAGTGCACCATCTATTTCGACTCTCCCGGCGGCAGTCCCTACTGTGCGATGTCGCTGGTGACGCTGATCCGGATCCGTGACATCCGGGCCACCGCGGTGGTGACCGGCGAGTGCTCGTCGGCCACGCTCTGGCCGTTCGCGGCCTGTCGCCGTCGGCTCGTCACGCCGTACAGCGTGTTCCTCTTCCACCCCATGAAGTGGCAGAGCGAGGAACACATCGGCATGCGCGAGGCCGCCGAGTGGTCGCGGCACTTCGCCGACCTCGAGCGCGAGATGGACCTCCTGCTCGCGAAACTCTTCGGCCGGCAGGCCGAATTGATCAACAACTGGATCGCCACCCATCGCTACGTGTCGGGACGCGAGATGGCGGAGGCGGGCCTCGCCGAGTTGATCGCCCTCGAGCCGCTGCGAGGCTGACCCGCGCTCCGGACCGAGCGGCCGCGATCACCCCCGGTAGTCGCCGTGGCAGTCGGCGCACGCCTTCTCGAGCCTGCCCACGGCGGCGCGGGCGGACTCGTAGTCGTCGCGCTCGCAGGCCTGCCGCGCCTCGACGGCGGCGTCGCGCATGGCGGCCGAATGGCCGCGGTAGGTGTCGTCGTCGTGATCCGGGAAGTCGGGCTGCCGGATGACCTCGCCGATCACGGCGACGATCTCGACGGCATGCAGCACGCCCTCGCGTCCGCGGCCGAAGTCGGGCCGCGAGGCGACGGCCTGCCGCAGCGCGTCGCGGGCCTGCTCGAGGCGGATCATGAGCACGGGCCGGCCCGCCGTCTCGCTCCAGCGGAAGTCCCCCCGGCGGTCAGGCCGGCCCGCCGGGGCGTTGCCGTCGAGCATGGCCGCGAGGTCCGCAAGCCGGGCCTTGGCTTCCGCGTAGGCCTGGTCGGTGCCGTCCGCGCAGGCGGATCCCGCGTCGGCAAAGAGGTCGCGCGCCGTGGCCGCGTGCTGCTTCCAGCGCACGTCGCCGTCGTAGGCCGCGATCACGCCGAAGGCCACGGCCAGCGTGCCGAAGCCCGTGCGCGCGGTCTCGAATCCGCCCCCCTTGAAGTCGCCCGGCTTGCGGCAGGCGGCCTCGAGCGCCGCCTTCGCATCCTTGATCTCGTCGGTGAGCGTGTCGGCCGAGACCAGGGTGGACCACAGGAAGGCGGCGGGCGGGGCCGCAGTCGCGGCGGCCGGCACCGGGCCGGTGGGCCCGGCGGTGAACGCGGGCCGCGGGCCTTCGAGCGTGGAAAAGGCGTCGGGCAGGAACGCGTTCGCCGTCCCCTTGTCCCAGTCGCCGGCGGGCGGCCTGGACCGCCGGGCCGGGGCGGGACCG
>JBJTIV010000385.1:0-3929 GCA_046095145.1 Planctomycetaceae bacterium | reverse complement strand
GGGGTGCCCAGGCGATCCTGGGCGTGACGCCCGACCTGACCACGCTCGGCAAGATCGTGGGTGGCGGCCTGCCGCTGGGCGCCTATGGCGGCCGGGCCGACGTGATGGACCACGTGCTCCCCGCGGGCAGGGTGTTCCAGGCCGGCACGCTGTCCGGCAATCCGCTGGCGGTGGCGGCGGGCACCGCGACGCTCGAGGAGCTCCGCGACCATCCGCCCTACGACCTCCTCGAGCGGCACGGCGCGCGGCTCGAGGCCGGCTTCCGGGCCGCGGCGGCGCAGGCAGGCGCGACCGCGTGGCTCGCCCGCGTGGGCAGCATGATGACGATGTTCTTCCAGCGCGGTCCCGGGCCGGTGCCGGTGACCGGCTGGCAGACCGCCTCGCAAAGCGACACCGCCCGCTACGGAGCTTTCTTCTGGGGCATGATCGACCGCGGCGTCTACCTGCCGTGCAGCCAGTACGAGGCCCTCTTCATCTCGGCGGCGCACACCGACGCCGACATCGACGCCACGATCGCGGCGGCCGCCGAGGCGCTGCGGGACTGCTGACTGGCCGGCACCGGAGGCACTCATGCAAGCCCCGGGCGGAAATTTCGATGATGCGCGGATGGCTTGCCACAGAGGCGTATGAACGCCGAATTCGCGCGGCGAACCTTGTTCGTGGCGGCGGTCGCCACCGGAGGCACTCATGCAAGCCCCGGGCGGAAGCCCGGGGACTCCGCGTCGTCGCGGAGACCGTCGGCCATGCCCAGTGATGTCGCGGCGTGTTCGGCATCCGCGCTCGATTCGCATGGGGACCGGGAACCGGGGCCACCCGGAGTCCCCCAGCTGCCGCAGGGGGCTTGAACCGCAGGGGTCTTCAACAAGGACCGCGCACCATCAACAGGCGGAAGCAGGGGGGTGAACAAGGACGGCACGCACCATCAACGGGCGCAAGCCGGGGGCGTGGACACGCATGGCGCGCACCATCAAGACCCCCATCCTGGGCTTTGCGCGATTCAGCGACTGTGTGAACCGGCGACTTCCAGGTAGATGGCCTCGTGGCCGGCAGCCATGGTGTCGGGCGTGTAGCGGTCGCGGGCCCGGGCGAACGCCGCGCGACCGAGCTGGGCCGCACGCTCGGGATCGTCCTGGAGTTCGCCGAGCGCTCGCGCGAGGTCGGCCGCGTCGCCCGTGCGGTGCAGGAGTCCTGCCGGCGGGTCGCCGGCGGTGCCGCCCACGTACTCCGGAAACGCGCCCGTGTCGGCCGCGACGATCGGCAGGCCCGCCGTGAACGCCTCGAGCGCCGGGATGCCCTTGGCCTCGGGGTGCACCGCGGGCAGCGCCAGGCAGTCGACCGTGTCGAAGAGCCGCAGCTTGGCCGCACGGTCCACCTGCCCGAGCCAGCGGAACCGGTCCGCCACGCCCGCGGCGCCGGCGATGCGGTGGCACTCGGCGACGAAATCCCGCTCCGCGGCGATGGTCGCGCCGGCGGCGATCATCTCCGCGTCGCGACCCGCGGCCACCATCCGGCCGAGCGCATCGACGAGCACGTGGAGCCCCTTCTCCCGGCAGGCCCGCGACTCGAAGCCGATCACGAGCCTGCCGCCCCGCGCGCGGCGCCGCGCGGGGAGATCGGGCGGGGCGGACGGATAGCCCGCGGGGTCGACGCCGTGGGGCACCACCGCCCTCCGGTCGCGCGGCAGGGCGAACTCCGCGGCCGCCGCGACGGCATAGAACCGGTTGAGCGCCACGAAGCCGCCGATCGCGGCGGCGTTGCCGGCGACCAGGTCCCGGGCCTGCGTGCGATGGGGCTCGGGAAGTTCCGCCACGAACACGTCCTCGCCGGAGAGCGTGCAGACGACACCGGCACCGGTCGCCTCACGGATTCGGGGCGCCAGACCCGTGAGCAGCAGGTTCGCCAGGTGGACGACGTCGGGCTTCATCTGCGTCGCCAGCCAGCGGACGAGCTTCTCCACCTCCTTCCGCTGCCGCCCGCGCGCCCCCGCGAGCGAAGACACCGTGAGCGGCCCCAGGTCGGCCGGCCGCGTCGCGCCGGTCCGCATGGAGAGCCACGCGAGCAGGCCGCGGGCGTCGAGGATCCGGTCGAGGAACCAGGGCGTGTGCCGGAACACCGCCGCGTGCTCCTGCAGCCAGACGTTGAGACCCCCGAGCACCACCCGCCGCTCGGACACGTTCTGCTCGTCGGTCGTGGTGGGCACGTAGGCCGGCACGAGCAGGGCGTCGCGGCCCCGCGCCCGCAGGGCGCGCACGAGCGAGTTGTCGTGCAGACAGGAGCCGCAGAGCCTGCCCCCCGCACCGGCCGTGATGTGGATGATCCGCATGCCGAGCAGCATCCCCGCGGACGCCGGCCGCGGCAACGCCCGCACCGGAGTCCGCCGGGGCGACCCGACCGCCACCGCTCACTGCTGGGCGACGAAGGCGTCCGCGGTCCAGTCGGGCATCGTCCGCAGGACGGCGTGCACCGGTGCGTCGAGCGGCGCCAGGTGCTCGTGCCACGACATCGACGGAAGCCGGTCGAGCGTCCGCGAGGCGACGCGCACGTTGATCCGCTCGGTGCCGCCGCCGCGGTAGGTGCCCTTGTGCGGCGGCACGTCCGTGTAGTCGCGGCCCACCGCCGTCTTCACGAACTGGTCGGTCACGGGGCAGCCGTTCGTGGGATCGAAGCCCGTCCAGCCCACGTCGGGCAGCCACACCTCGCACCAGGCGTGGCTCTGCGAGTCCTTGTTCTCGCGGTGGATGTAGCCGCTCACGTACCGCGCGGGCACCCCGAACGAGCGCAGCACCGCGATCATGAGGTGCGTGAAGTCCTGGCACACGCCCTTGCCGTGCTCGAGCAGGTGGTCGATCGGGCTCGTGGCGTCGGTCACGTCGCGGGCATATTCGAAGCGGCCGCGGATGCACTCGGCCACCTGGCAGACCCACATGCCGACCCGCATCCAAGGCACGGGCTTGAGCTGCGCGAGCAGGGGGTCGAGCAGCGGCGTGTGGCGGACCGGGCCGCGGAGCGGCAGGCAGTCGAGCACGTCGAGCGGCATGTCCCACTCCTGCGCCGGCGACTCCGCCGAGAACGTGGTCTGGCTGGCCATCGGCCCCGCTCGCGAGCCCTCGGTCTCCACCACGCTGGCGGCGAGGATCCGCACCGTGGGCGGCGGCCGGAGCATGTTGAAGTGGTGCACCCGATTGCCGAAGCCGTCCACGTAGGTGTGGATCGGCACGTGCTGGCCCAGGCTCACGCGGAACGAGTGGCAGCGCTGCCGGGCGTCGCTCGTGGGCTGCATGCGGAGCTCGCACAGCCACTCCGTCACCGGGTCGACGTATTCGATCACCGTCTCGTGCTGGATCTCGAGGATCATGGGTGGACTCCGTGGCCGGCGGCCGGGTGCTATGCGAGCGCGTAATGCCGCTGCAGGGATCCGCCGACGTGCGCACAGCGGCGGAGGGCGTCGGCGAGGAAGCCGCGGAGCCGCTCGCCGTCGAGTTCGGCCGGCTCGAGGTAGACGAGGTCCGCGCGCAGGCGGCCGACCGACCGCGAGGACTCGTCGTCGCAGCGATCGGGCTCGCGGCCGGTGATCTCGGCCAGCGAATCGGCGATCTGCGTGAGACAGAACCGCACGGAATGGGGGAAGTCGGGGTTCACGAGCAGGAACTCGACCACCCGTTCCGGATCGACGCGGCTGATGTAGAGCCGCCGGTAGGCCTCGTAGGCGGCGCAGTTCCGCAGCACCGCCGCCCAGCGCAGCCCGGCGATCGGCAGGTCGGCGGCGGCGCCCGGATCGAGCAGGCCGACGCAGGAGTCGAGGATGCGCAGCACCTTCTCGGCCCGCTCCAGGTAGCGGCCGAGCTGGATGAAGTGCCAGCCCTCGTCGTGCATGAGCGTCGACTCGCAGACCCCGTGGAACAAGAGCACGCCGATCCGCGTCTCCTCGC
>JBJTIV010000384.1:0-7697 GCA_046095145.1 Planctomycetaceae bacterium | reverse complement strand
GGGGCTGTTTGGTTCGGGCTCCTACCTCCCGGTGACCCCGGTCGCGGCCCAGTCCACCTCCACGACCGGCTCCACGGCCATCTCGCAGGACGCCTGGATCGCCTACGCGATCGACGCAGAGATGCAGAAGTCGACGAAGCGCTGAATGCGGACCGAACAGGCGGCGGTCCGGCCGAGGCCCCTCGGCCAGGCCAGCCCGACCAGCCGCCGCGCGAACCGGGTTTCCCGGTCCGGAACCGCGAATCCTGGTCTCTTCCTACCATCAATGGGTGGAAAACCCCGTTTCATGGTACATCTCTGAGGCTTGTCCTTCCGGCGATGGCGTGGGGAATTCCCGACCGTGGCTCGTCCGAAGCGATCGAACGCGAAGCGGGTCCCTCGGCGCACGAGTCGGTGGCGGCCTCGCTGGCGGAGGAGCCGTGACCTCCAACCGCCGCGTCGGCCCGCAGCCTGCGAAGCGCTCGAGGCACGTACGCTCCTGGCCACGATCCAGTGGGACGGCGGCATTGACGGACGGGGGACGAACTTCTTCGACGCGGTGAACTGGGCCGGCGATGTCCTGCCGACCGCCGGCGACACGGCCGTCATCGGTGACACGGGCTCGACCGCGGCGATCCGGATCGATCAATGGACGAACGTCGGCGAGATCCGCACCAGTCGCGATCTCCAGGTTGCCGGAGGCGCGGCATTCACGGGAACGTCGTTCGTGGGCTCCGCCGGCGCCACGGTCAGGTTGGCCCCGGGAAGCCCGACGGCGAGCGCGTCGATCCAGCTCAACGGCGTCACCACGTCGATGGACCTCGACTTCGGCACGGGCAACGTCGATGTCCGCGTCGGCGACCTGACACTGCAGGCCGCGACGATCCGGCTCGGCGACGCCGCCGGCGCGAACACGGCCTATCTCGTGTTTTCGGCCTCGCAGACGCTCGCGGGCACGGGGAGCGTGGTCTTCGGCGGCAGTCCGCAGAACATGATCCTCGCGGAATCGTCGCTCACGATCGGCCCCGGGATCACGGTCCGCGGCAACGCCGGCCAGATCCGCTCCTTCGGGGCAGTCCCGATCCGCAACGAAGGCCGGATCATCGCCGACGCCGACACCGCCCTGCCGTCGGACCCGACGCCGATCTCGTGGACGTCGCGGTCGAACGCACCGGAATTCTCGGCCACGGCGAATCCGATCGACACCTCCCGGATCGTCGATCCGCTGCCGATGTCGGTCTACCAGTCGTCCCGTCGCGTCTCCTACGACGAGTCGTCCTACGACTTCGAGGGGCTCGTGCCCGGAGCCGAGCACCGGGTGCGGCTTCATTTTTCGGACTACGGCCAGGATCCATCCTGGGCCTCGCTCTGGGCTTCGCTCAATGGCACGAACGTGCTGTCCGATTTCCGGATCAGCTCCGAAGCCGGCGGCCTCGACCTGGCGGAGAACTCGGGGGCGACCGCCCGGGCGGATGACGCGGGCCGCATCCGCGTGACGTTCTCCGGCAACAGGTATTCCTTCAGCGCGATCGAGATCTTCGCCGGACCGCGGCGGGTCGGCTATGCCGACGCGAAGGGGCCCTACGTGGGTCGGATCAGCATCGATGCGCCCGCCTTCGACAATCGCGGCGTGATCGGAACCAGCGGGCGGGGCAGGCTGGGCCTCGCGGGCACCTGGACGAACGCGAACGGCACCGTGTCGATGCAGGGCGGCACGCTCGACCTGGGCGGCTCGATCGATCCGGCGACGCTGGGCAGCTGGAATCGCACCGGCGGCCAGGTCAACGTGACCGGGACGATCGAGAACACCGGCGGCACTTTCCGCCTGGATTCCGGCCGCGGGCCCTGGACGCTCGCCGGCGGAACGCTGCGGGGCGGCCGACTCGAATCCGCCGCCGGCATCTCGCTCGCCGTCGGGTCGTCTCTCACCGGTAATTCGAGCGTCCTCGATGGCGTGACGATCGCCGGTGCCATCGACATCCTGGCCGGCACCTACGCGGAAGCACGCATCCTGAACGGGCTCGTGCTCGACGGCGGCACGATCCGGCTCGGCGACCGCGCCGGCACGAGCCGGGGCACGCTGTCGTTCACCGGCACGCAGACGCTCGCCGGCACGGGCACGATCGTGTTCGGCAGCGACTCCGGCAATTCGCTGTTGGTGCTGGGATCAGGCCAGTCCGGCGAGACCTTCACCATCGCCCCCGGGATCACGATCCGTGGTTCCAACGGCTTCATCGAGAATCCGGGATGGAGTCCGTCGAAGTCCGTGCGCATCGTGAACCAGGGCTCGATCATCGCCGACGGCAGTCCGCCGCGCGAGACCGACGCCCCCTACGTCACCAGGCAACCGAACTCGTGGTGGTATGCCACCTCCAATCCCGTCGACACGTCGGCCGTGACGAACCCCCTGCCGCAGCAGGTGTATCGCCAGATGCCCGGCGGCTATTCGTCCACGATGTCGATCGGGCTCGGCGGTCTCACCGGCGGCGCGACGTATCGCGTGCGGATGCACTTCGCGGAACCCGACGCGCCTGCCGGGCAGCGGCTGATGAACGTGCCCGTCAATCGCCGGCAGGTGCTCGGAACCTTCGACATCGCCGCGGAGGCGGGGGGCATATGCCGGGCGATCACCCGGGAGTTCGAGGTCGTCGCCGATGCCGGAGGCTCCATTGCCACGGTGCTGACGAGCGTCAGTGGCGTGCCCTTCGTCAACGCGATCGAGGTCTTTTCGGGCGGCACCCGGGTGCAGTACTTCGACTTTTTCGAGCCGACGCCGGGCACGATCACGATCGCCGCCAACGCGTTCGAGAATCGGGGGAGTCTCGTGGCCCGGGGGCCCGGCAGCCTCGCCATCTCCCAGGCACGATTCAACCAGATCCCGAGCACGAGCAGCTGGACGAATCCCAGCGGCACGATCGTCGTCGACGGCGGCGCGCTGAGCCTCGGCGGCCGGTTCAGCGCCGCCGACGTCGGCGCGAAGGTCCGCTCCGGCGGAACGGTGACCATCAGCGGGCTCCTCGACAACACCGGCGGCACGCTCGCACTCCCCGCCGGGACGGGGGAATGGCGACTCTTCCGGGGCACGATCAAGGGCGGCAGGATCGAGGCCTCGACCGGGAACAGACTCGTCGTCACACCAACCCACTTCTACTACTACGACTACGGCACGTTCGACGGCGTGACGCTGGCCACCGACATCACGGTGGGCGCACCCCGAGAGACCGCCGTCGACTACGCCGGCCATCTCGTGATCACGAACGGGCTCGTCATGGATGGCGGCCGGATCATCCTCGGCCAGCGCTTCGGCCCGCCCGAGGTGGGCCTCACCGGAGGCGTGCTGTTCTTCAAGGGGGGCACGCAGTCGGTCTCGGGCACGGGTGAGATTCTGTTCGTCCACTCCGGCGGGATCACGATCGGCGGCGACGGGGCGGCGACGCGGGGATCGCCGAGCGGTGTCGTCACGATCGGCTCCGGCATCACGATCCACGGGGCATCGGGCAGCATCGCGAGCGACTACAACCAGCCCGGACGGCTCGTCAACGAAGGCGCGATCGTCGCCGATGCGGCACCGCTGCCGGGCGACCTGCCCTACGACACGGGACTGTATGCCGATCCGGCATTTTCGATCCCGTTCAAGTCGGACGGATACGCGGCGATCGACACGTCGGCGGTGATCGATCCCCTGCCCGCGGCCGCGTACGCGAGCGCGGCGCAGTCCTGGGAGCCGATCGGCTATGTGTTTCGCGGCCTGACGGCGGGCGCGGCCTATCGCCTGCGGCTTCATTTCGCGGAGACCGGCTACGAGCAGCCCGGACAACGCGTGATGAACGTGGCCGTGAACGGCACCGAGGCGCTCGCCGGATTCGACGTCATCGGTGCCGCGGGCGGCCGCTTCAAGGCGATAGTCCGCGAGGTCGCCGCCACCGCCGACTCCGCGGGGTCGGTGCGCGTCGTCTTCACCGCGACCTCCGGAATGTCGTTGGTGAGCGCCATCGAGGTGATGGACGGGACTCGCCGGGTGGCGGGCGTGGATGCCGGCGCGGGGGTGAGCGGGATCGCCGTCGCCGTCGACTCGTTCGAGAACCGCGGCCGGCTCGCCGTCACGGACGGCAGCCTGCGGCTGGGTGGCTCGCTGCGGCTGGCGGACATCGCGGGCCTCGAGCGTTCCGGAGGCGACGTCTGGCTCACCGGAAGGCTGGACCTGGGCGGCGGGGTGCTGGACCTGGATTCCACGTTGGGCAGCCCGATCGTCAGCGGGGCGACCCTGGTCAATGGCCGCGTGCAGTCGACGCGCGGCAACAAGCTGGTGTCCGGCTCCAATGGCGTCACCCTCGACGCGATCACGCTGGCCGCGAATCTCGACATCCATTCGACGTCGTACGGCGAGGGCCCCGCCACGGTCCGCAACGGCCTGACGCTCGACGGCGCGGTGATCAGCGTCGGCGGGCGGGTGCCGTCCCGGTATTCCTGGCAGCAGTTCCCCTATTCCACGCTGCGATTCACCGGCGGCAGCCAGACCCTCGGCGGCTCGGGCGCGGTCGTCTTCGGCGCCGGCGCCTCGAACCGGATCGTCCTGGCGGGCAGCGGGGTGGCGAACGAGACCTTCACGATCGCGCCGGGCGTGACGATCCGGGGCAACGCGGGCACGATCGCCGCCGACCCGTCGAACCCGATCACGCTGGTCAACCAAGGGACGATCATGGCGGATGCCAGCGTGCCGTATCCCGCGACGGAGGGCTATGAAGTCGGGTTCGTGGTGCCGACGGGCGGGTGGTCGTACGCGCACGTCGCCTCCTCCCCCACCGACGTGTCGGGCGTCGCGGACCCGCTGCCCGAGATCGCCTACCGCACGTATCGCACGGGGACGTTCGACTACGGGCTCGACGGCCTCGTTCCCGGCGGCATCCATCGGCTGCGGCTGCATTTCTCGGGACAGTCAAGCATCCCGCAGACCGTTCGCGTCAACGGACTGGAGGTGCTGACCGCGTTCAACGCCGCCGTGGCCGCCGGCGGCGCGAACCGCGCGGTCGTCCGTGAGGTCGAGGCCGCCGCCGACGCGAACGGCACCATCACCGTGTCCTTCATTGGCTACGGGCTCGTCAGTGCGATCGAATTGTTCGAGGGAGCGAACCGGCTGCGGGTGATCGACGCCGGAACGGCGGTGCCCGGAACCCTCACGGTGAGCCCCTCCGCGCTCGAGAATCGCGGCACCCTGGGCGTGGCCAACGGCGAGACGACGAGCGTCTCGCCGGCGTCGTCCGGCTGGACGAACGCCGGCACCATCGACGTGCGGCGGGGCACGCTCACCGTCGCGGGCGACTACGGCCAGACCGCGGGCGAGACCCGGCTGGCCGGCGGCGTGTTCGATCCCACGGGGGCGGCCACCATCACGGGCGGTCAACTCTCCGGATTCGGCACGATCCGGGCCAACGTGACGTCGTCGGCCACGGTGCGACCCCATGCGGGAACGAACGCCGGCACCCTGACGGTGGACGGAACGTACCGCCAGACGGCGAGCGGGCGGCTGGAGACTCGGGTCTTCGGGCCGGGCGTCGCGGACGGCCTCGCGGTCTCGGGCGCCGCCGACATCTCGGGGGCGCTCGGCGTGACTGTCGCCACCGGCTACGCCGCGGCGGCGTCGGGCCTCGCCTTCCCGGTGATCACGGCGGCGTCACGGACCGGGGAGTTCGCGACGACGACCGGTCTCGACCAGGGCGGCGGCCGCTCGTTCAGCGTCGACTACGGGGCGACCGCGGTCCGTCTGGTGTCGGACGTCGCCGCCGCGGCCGGCCCGGTCGTGACGGCGATCCCGCCCGAGGGCGTCGTGAACCGGTCCGCCGTCACCCTGCGGGTGACGTTCAACGAGACGGTGGACGCCGCCTCGTTCACGGCCGCCGACGTCGCGGTCACGGGCCCCGGCGGCTCGGCCATCACGGGACTCATCGCGGTGTCGGCGGTGTCCGCCACCGTCTTCGACGTTGCGCTTCCGTCCCTCGCGGACGGCCGATATGCCGTGGCGATCGGGCCGAACGTGACCGACACGAGCGGCAATCCGATGCCCGCCGCCGCCACGGCGGCGGTCACGATCGACACCCGCGGCCCGCGGGTGGTCTCCGCGGTGCCGACCGACGGCATCTCGACCCCGCTCAAGGCTTTCGACGTGACGTTCGACGGCCAGATCGATCCGGCATCCTTCACGGCTGCCGACGTGCGGCTGGCCGGCCCCGGCGGCGCGGTCGTGACGGTCAATTCCGTCCAGCAAATCTCGCCGACGACGTACCGTGTCGCCCTGTCGCCGCCGGCGCAGCCCGGCACGTACACGCTTTCACTCGGACCCGACATTCGGGACGTCGCCGGCAACCGACTCGACCAGGACCAGGACGGCGTCGGCGGCGAGACGGCCGACGACGTGTTCACCACCACGGCCGCCGTGGGCCGCATCGATCTGGTCGTCTCCGATGTGGCGATGGAGCCTGCGTCCCCCGTCTCCGGCGGCTTCGTCTGGGTGAGCTATACGGTCCGCAACCAGGGCGACTCCGCCCTGGTCGGCGGCTGGACCGACGGCGCGTACCTCCGCCGCGTGGCCGACGACGTGGGCCTCACGTCGACGTCCCAATCCACCTTCACGACGCTTGCGGCCGGCGGATCCGTCCGCATCAGCCAGGCGTTCTGGCTGCCGCACGGATCGCTGGGCACGGGCCGCCTGCAGCTCACGGTCACCACCGACATCTACGGGGCCGTGCCCGAGTGGAACGCCGAGACCAACAACGCCGCCTCGATCACCTTCGTGTCGTCGCTGGCGTCCTATCCCGATCTCGTCGTCACCGGGCTGCGGGTGGTCGAGTCGTCGCTCGCGGCCGGCGACACCATGACGATCCGGTGGAGCGATCGCAATCAGGGCGCGGGACCGACGACCGGAGGCTGGTACGACCTCGTCCGCGTGGTGGACAACACGACCGGCCGCGTGCTCGTGAACGACGATTATGTCTACAGCGTTCCCCACGACATCGCCGGCGGCGGATCACTCGCGCGACAGTACGCCTTCACCCTGCCATCGGACTTCGATCCGGCGGCGGCGCGACTGGAGGTGACCGTCACGGCCGACGGGTGGAACTACCTCGCCGAGTACGACGCGGGCGGGAACCTCGACGGCAACAACGCGGCGACGATCCCCTGGGCCTCCGCACCGCCCGCTCCGGACCTGACGGTCTCCGATCTGGCCGTCGCCGAATCCGCGCTCGCCCCGGGCGGCCCCGTCACGGTCCGCTGGAACGACCTCAACGGCGGCACGGGCGGCACCGGGTCCGGGTGGACCGACCGGATCGTCGTCCGCAACCTCGACACCGACACCGTGCTCGTCGATGACACGCTCTCGGCGGCCTCGGCCCTCGCGGCCGGGAGTTCGCTCGCGCGGGAGTTTCGCTTCACGCTGCCGACCGGTTCGGCCGGCACCGGCCGGATCTCGATCCAGGTCACCGCCGATTCGACCGGCGCCGTCGCCGAGTCCAACGCCGGCGGCGACGCCGAGACGAACAACTCGGCCATGATCACCCGCTCGTCGACCGTGGCCGCGGACGTGGACCTCGTCGTGACGGCGGTCGGCACCGCCGAGCCCTATCCCGTGGCCGGCGGCCCGCTGACGATCCTGTCCGTCCAGGGGCCCGAGGCGGTGCCGCTCCCGGTGTTGGCGACGGTCCACAGGATCGTCAGCGGGCCGC
>JBJTIV010000383.1:0-6625 GCA_046095145.1 Planctomycetaceae bacterium | reverse complement strand
CCTTGAGGCCCTCGCGGACGCGGGGGTCGGCGAGCCGCCGCTCGCCGCGGCTGTAGCCGCGGACGGGATCGAAGCCCGCCGAGTGGCTCGACTGCATCACCTTGCGGGAGTCTCCCACCACGAACAGCGTGCCCACGGGTTTGCCCTCACGGCCCTCGCGGCCGATCTCCACGGCGAGATCCACCACGAGCTTGAGCGTCTCGAGCGGCACCTTCGTCTCGAGGTTGCGCAGGTCGCGGACGGTGAGCTGGCCGAGGTGCTCCTCCAGCCGCAACAGGCTCACCGAATCGATCGTGCCCGCCTCGAAGCCGCTGTAGACGGCGACCACCCGGGCCTCGGGGGCGATCTGCTCGGCCGCCACGCACTCGAGGAGCGCCTGCGCGATCCGCTCCTGCACCGGCAGCCCGACCACGTCGAGCATCACCTTCTGCAGGCCGTGGTCCGTCGCGCCCTCGACGTTGGCGTCGTCGTCGGCCGCCACGAGGACGGCGGCGGTGCCCGCCACCTGCCGCACCCGCGCCCAGTCGAGCGGCTGCTCGACGAGCATCAGGATCGCCTCCGCGTCGGTCGCCGCGACCAGGCGGGACGCCGTGTCGAGGAGCTGCTCGAGCTGCGGGCTGAGATCGGCGGGGGTCATCGGGCCGCTCCCGGCGCGTCGGGCGACGGCCCGTCGCGGCAAGACTACGCATGCCCTCGCGCGCGATCAAGCGCGTGCGGTCAGCGCCGCAGCGGCCGCTCGGCCGGGTCCTCGGGCCGCTCGGCGATCATCCGCGGCTCGCCCATGGCCTTCATCGGTCCGTGGAAGGCGGCGATCCCGCCGGGCAGCACCACGCCCCAGGCCCGCTCCTGGTAGATATTGAGCGCGTGGAGCGCGTGGCCCAGCGGCCCCAGCTTCCAGTCGCGGCTCGGCTCCTTCTGCAGCGCCGCCGAGAGGAACTCCGCCGCCGCCACGACCCGCGGATCGTAGAGCTGGTCCTGGTCCAGCGAGGCCACCAGCCATTCGAGGATGTGGCCGGTCGTCTGGATCTTGCGGTCGACGTCGTCACGGCGGTCGGCGGGATACTTGAACCACTCCGTGCTGAAGGAGCCGTCGCGGTTCTGCAGTTTCGTGAGCGTGAAATTCTGGTAGTCGCGGACGTACTTGTCGGCCCGCAGGTAGACGCCGTCGAGTTCGCCGGTGGCCCGCAGCCGGCGCTGGCAGCCGTAGGACAGGCCGAACAGGCGATGCGTGCCGCCGCAGGGGGCGCCGCGGATCGGCTGCTCGATCTCCTCCTCGACGAGCCGGGACAGCGACCAGGGGCGGCCGTCACGGCTCTTCCACGTGGCGTCGGTGGGCAGGTAGTGGGCCAGCCCGATGAGCGCGAAGGTGAGCTCGGTGTTCGGTCGGCAGGACCGCTTCTCCTCCTCGATCAGGTCGGCCACCGAGAATTTCCGCTGGTTCAGCACGATCGGCGAGTTGGCCGCCACCCGGCACTGCGCCAGGATCGCGAGGTACTGGGCCGAGTGCCCCTGCACGCCCACGCCCTTGAGCGCCACGAGCTTGTCGCCGGCGGCGGCGAGCATCACCTGGCCGCGGCAGCGGCCGCCCATGTTCGACCAGCCGATGGCGTTGACGAGGTCGCCCGCGGGACCACCGACGCGGACCTGGGTCGGGATGCCGAAGGCGATGAAGCCGTGCATCACCTCCCAGGGCGTGTGTTCGGCCGTGTTGAGCGGCCGCCGCTGGTAGGTGGCCAGCGTCCGGGAGATGCTCGCGCGGAGCCGATCGAAGCGGGGCGTGCGCTGGGCCGGGCGGCCGGTGGCCTGGAGTCTGGTGACCACGATCGGCGGCGTGCGGCGTGCCCCGGGCCGCGCCCCCACCGTGACCGTCGTCGGCCGGGGCGCGTAGTCGGGCTTGGCGGCTTCGGCGGCGACCTTGCGGTCGGCGGCGTCGACGCTGACGGCCAGCGCCACGGTCTCCCGCCACGTGGGCAGGCGGGTCGGCTGCGGCGCCCGCCGCTGCGGCGGCCGGGCAGTCGCTGCCGCCGTCGCGGATCGCGTCGGACCGGCGGGCTTGAAGGTGGGCAGCGCCGCCAGGCGGAGCGACTCGATCTCGTCGGCCGACGGCGGCTTCGGAGCCGGAATCATGTCGGGCTCCGCCTGCTTGCCGAGCAGCGATTCGAACAGTCGCACCGATGCGGCGGCCCGCCGCTCGGCCCGCCGCTCCGCGGGAGCACCCCGCGCGGATGCGAACGCCACGACCGCCAGGCAGGTGACGGCCGCGATGCAGCCGCGCCACCGGGCGGGCAGGGAGGATGCCGAAGCGGGCCCTGGATGGTCCGGTGCAGGCTGCATGAAGGTGGTCGTCGAGTGGGCAGGGCCGAAGCTGTCCCTCACGTATCGGCAGCCCACGCCGACAAGTTGCCTCGCGGTCGCGAACCGTCCTGAAAACCGCGGCCAGGTCGCCGGAATCCCCCAGGTTGCGCCGTCCCGCCAGCCGGCAGGGCGACGCCCCAGTCCGCGGCCGCCGATCTGGTGCCGCGCCGCCGGGAACGCTACGGTCCCGCCCCTGCACCCGAGGATTTTCCGTGCCGAACGCACGAGCCCGCCGCCGCACCGCCGCACTCACGGTGGTGTTCGCGGTCTGCGTCACCGCCGGCTGCGCCGCGTGGAAGCCGTTCGCGGCCTCCGGCCGGGCCGCGCGCGACCAGGAGGTCTACGGGCCCACGGCCGATCAGCGAACCGCGAAGCTCGTGGCCGAGGCGAAGGCCGCGCGGGCCGGGGGCTCGGCCGGGCAGACGGAATTCACCGAGCGGCTCGTCGCCGAGATGCTCGGCGAACACGATCCCCAGGTCCGCCGCCGGATCCTCGCGGTGGCCGCCGACTTCGACACGCCCCCTGCCGTCGCGATCTGCAAGGGAGCGCTGCAGGATCCGGATCCGGAAGTGCGGATGGAGGCCTGCGGCGTGTGGGCCAAGCGCGGGGGGCCCGAGGCCGTGTCCCTGCTCGCCGCGCGGGTCACCACGGACGCGGAACTCGACGTCCGGCTGCGGGCCCTGCGGATGCTCGGCGAACTCGGCGACGAGCAGGCGATTCCGGTGCTCGCGAAGGCGCTCGAGGATCCCGATCCGGCGGTGCAATATCGCGCCGTCGCGGCCCTCAAGCAGGTCAGCGGCCGCGACCTCGGCGACGACGTCAACAAGTGGCGCGAGTGGGCCGCCGACCCGGAGGGCAGCCCGTCATGGTCGGTGGCCGAAGCGTTCCGCCGCCTGTTCTGACTGTATGGCTGCCGGGCCATCCATGGCCCCGGCAGCCTTGCCGCCTTCGCGACCAACGGTCGCTGCGGCCCGACCAACCCGCCCTCCGGGCTGGCGCCCTATCCGCCTCACGCCATGCGTGGCCACGACGACCGGGCCATCCATGGCGGCATCCGGGGCTGGATCGAGGTAGCGGCCGTGGCGGCGGCAAGGCACGATGATGGCGGCGATCCGTACACGAAGCGGGCGCGGAGGGCTGGCCGTGGTTGCTGGATCGAAAATGGGCGTCCTGCTCGCGATCACAGCGGCGTGCGCCGCGGGCGGCCCGGTCCGCGGTGACGTGCCGGCGGCTCCGCCGGCGTGGGAGCGGGTCGGCGTCCGCGGCCCCGACGGCGAGAAGACCGTGGAGGGCGCGGTCGTCACCGAGGCGGCCGACGGCGGCCTGCTCCTCGAACGCGCCGACCAGCGTTACGAGACGCTGCTGCCCGACGTGATCGCGTCGCGGGAGCCGCTCGCCGCGCCGCCGCCCGACGCGCCGCGCGACCTGGGCCGGCGCATCCTGGCCGAACTCCCGGCCGGCTTCGACGTGCACGTCACGCGGCACTACGTGATCTGCTTCAACACCTCGCGGGACTACGCGAAGTGGGCCGGCGGCCTGTTCGAGCGGCTCCACGACGCGTTCCTCGGCTCCTGGCAGCGGGCCGGGCTGCCGGTCCGCGAGCCCGGCCGGCCGTTGATCGTGGTCATCTTCGCCGACCGTCGCGACTACCAGGCCTGCGCGACCCGCGACGTGGGCGCCGGGGCGGACCAGGTGTCGGGCTACTACAGCTTCCTCACCAACCGGGTCACCACCTACGACCTCACCGCCACCGACGGCCTGCGCGGCCCGTCCGGCCGCGGCCCCGGCCGGCTCGGCCTCGACATCCTCGCCCAGCCGGAGGCCGAGGGGCTCGTGGCCACGCTCGTGCACGAGGCGACCCATCAGATGGCCTTCAACTGCGGCATGCACCAACGCCTCGCGCCGGTGCCGCTGTGGGTCTGCGAGGGTGTGGCCACGTACTTCGAGACCCCGGATCTCCGCAGCCAGACCGGCTGGCGTGGCATCGGCAGGCTGAGTCCCTCGCGGCTCGAGCGGTTTCGCCGCGCGTACCAGGCGGGAGACGTCGAGCAGATCGTGGGCGACGACACGCGCTTCCGCGACCCCGAGACGGCGGTCGATGCGTATGCGAAGGCGTGGGCGCTGACCTGGTTTCTGATGACGACGCGTCGCGACGCGTTCGTGAGCTATCTCGCCGCGCTCGCGGACAAGCCGCCGTGCACGGACTACGACCGGGCCGGGCGGTTGCGCGACTTCGAGGCCGCGTTCGGTGCGGCCGCCGAACTCGAGCCGGCCTTCCTCCGCCACATGCAGCGCGCCGAGATGCGCGCGCCCTGAGACATTTGCCCGCGTCGCGAGGCGGCCGGTAGAGTGGTCGAGGTCGGCCGGTCCCGCCGCCCCACCCGGGAGCCAGATCCCCATGCGCCGCGCATCCCACCGTCTCGATCGCCGGCAGTTCGTCGCCGGCGCCGTGGCCCTGCCCGTGGCGGGCCTCGTCATCCCGGCGGGCGGCGGCCGCGTTGCCCGGAGCGACCGCGCGCGCGTGGGTCTCGTGGGCTGCGGCGGCCGCGGCACCGGCGCCGCCCTGCATGCCGCCGCGACCGGCGGCGTCGTCATCACCTGCATGGCCGACGCCTTCGCCGACCAGATCGAGTCGAGCGTGGCGGTGCTCGAGTCCCGGGCGGCAGCCGCGTTCGCGTGCCCGCCGGAGCGACGGTTCGCGGGCCTCTCGGCGTGGCGGCACGTCGTGGAGGCCGACGTCGATCTGGTCATCCTGGCCACGCCGCCGGCATTCCGGCCGGCGCATGCGGCCGCGGCGGTGCGGTCGGGCCGTCACGTGTGGTGCGAGACGCCCGGGGCGGTCGACGAGGCCGGCGTGCGACTCCTGGCCTCGGCGACGGTCGAGGCCGCCTCCCGCGGGCTGTCGTTCGTGTCGGGACTCGGTCGGCGCCATGATCCTGCCACCGCCAGGCTCGTGGAGCGGATTCGCTCGGGTGCCTGGGGGCGGCCGCTCTCGGCACTGGTCCGCGCCGATCTCGGGCTGCCGTGGTTCCGGCCGGCGCGGCCGGAGTGGACCGCCGGCGAATCCGCGCTGCGGAATTGGATCTCCCACGCCCGCTATTCCGGCGGCCACTTCGTGGAGCGGCACGTGGCGGCCATCGACATGGCACTGCACGCGCTGGGCGACGTCGACCCCGTGGCGGCCCTGCCGGACGTCCGTCCGGGGACCGTCCGCTATCTCCTCGCGGACGGCCGCCACGTCGATGCCGCGCTCCGCCGCCGACACGGTGCTCCGGGCCACGTCGAGGAACTGGTCGTCTGCACGGGCGGCCTGCGCGACGTGCGGCGTCCGGCTGACGCGCCGCATGGCGACGGCGATCCGCTGCGTTCGGCGATGACGGCCCTCGTGGAGTCGATCCGCGCGGGCCGCCGCGTGGACGACGGCCCGTGGATCTGCCGCGCCACCCTGGCCGCGATCATCGGCCGCGACGCGCTCGCCGCGGGCCGCGCGGTCGCCTGGCCCGGGTCGCCGGGCGGGCCGCCCTTCCCTGCCCGACCGTTACAATCGGTCCATTCGTGATGCCGCCGCGGCGCGGCTGACGAAGAGGCTGTGTTCCGACGGCCGGACCCGTGGCCGGCAGGGTGCGTCGCATGCGCGGCGGGCCCCGCCGCCGCGGCCGGCGCAGGGGAGTGCCGATGGCTGCCGACCGCGCGAAATCGACCCTCATGATCTCGCTGATCATCTTCGTGATGATCTCGTTCATCCTCGCGGTCACGACCTACCTCGGGTTCCAGCAGCGGGGGAAGGAGCGGCAGACCGCCGATTCGGCCCGTTCCGACATGGAGAAGGCCAACCGCGAGCGCGATGCGGCGGTCGAGGCGGTCACGCGGATCCGCGCGGTGCTCGGCACCGACAAGGACACGCCCGACGCCGTGGAGGCCGAGCGGAACGACCTGTTCGACAACAAGTTCACCGGCTTCGACAAGGACCCCAAGTCGTTCCTCAAGCTCGTCGAATGGCTCGACGAGGCGATCCGGAAGAAGGACGAGCAGCTGGCGAAGCTGACCGAGGAGTCGGCTGCGAAGATCAAGGAGCAGACGGACAAGGCCGCCCAGGCGGAGGCCGCCCAGGCCGACGCGCAGAAGGCCCGCGACACGGCCGTCGCCCAGCAGGCCGAGCAGCAGGCCGATTTCCAGAAGCGCTGGGAGCAGCACGAGCAGGCCCTCGCCGACCTGAAGGCGAAGCAGGAGGAGGCGCTCGCCCAGGCGGAGCAGCTGCGGGCCGTGACCG
>JBJTIV010000382.1:0-5730 GCA_046095145.1 Planctomycetaceae bacterium | reverse complement strand
GCCCGGCGAGGAGTGGGCCGTCGAGCCGCGGCAGGTCGCCCGACGGCGGCCGGATGAGCGGCCCGATGCGGGCGTGGAGCACGTGCGCCGAGTCGACGTGGAGACTCCGCACGGCGTCGCAGAGCGTCCGCCGGAAGCCGGGATCGTCGTACACCTCGGCCTCGAGGAGGAGGAGCGACGTGGCCGAGCATTTCTGTCCGGAGTGGCCGAAGGCCGAGTGCACCACGTGCTTGACGGCGAGCTCGCGGTCGCTCATCGCGGTCACGATCGTGGCGTTCTTGCCGCCGGTCTCGGCCGCGAGCCGCAGGTCGGGCTGCGCGGCGAGCATGGCCAGGGCCGTGGACGTGCCGCCGGTGAGGATCACGGCCGCCACGTCGGGATGCGCCGCGAGCCTCGCCCCGTCGCCCGAGCCCGGGCAGGGCAGGAACTGGAGCGTCCGCCGCGACACGCCGGCCCGCCAGAAGCACTCGCAGACCTCCCAGGCCACGGGCACGGTGTCGCTCGCCGGCTTGACGATCACGGTATTGCCGGCGGCGAGCGCCGCGGCGATGCCGCCGCAGGGGATCGCGATCGGGAAGTTCCACGGCGGCACCACGACCCCGGCCCCGCAGCCGCGCGCGGCGACCCCCGGGATCGCATGAAACACCCGGGCCGTCGCCCGGTAGAGCTCGACGAAGTCCACGGCCTCCGACACCTCGGGGTCGGACTCCGAGAGCAGCTTGCCGCCGGACAGCTGCGCCACCCGGATCAACGTGGCGCGGGCCCGCCGCAGCTCGACCGCCGCCCGGCCCAGCACCGCGCCCCGCGCGTCGACCGACGCCGACCGCCAGCCGTCGGGGTCGGCCACGGCGCAGGCCACCGCCTCGTCCACCTCGCGGTCGCCGGCGACGGCATGGCGGCAGAGCACGGCGCCCGGTCGCGAGGGATCGCGGCAGGCCCGCGTGTCGAGGCCCTCGGCCGCGCGGCCCGCCACGACGACGGGGATCGTGCGGTCGGCCAACTCGTCGGGATCGCGGCCGGCGATGGCGGCGGCCCAGGCCGAGTTCGCCTCGAGCGCCCAGTCGGTGTCGGGCTCGTTGTCGAAGTCGGTCCACGGCCGCTCGGGCAGCGGCGCGGGGAAGGTCTCGGTGCGCCGGTCCTGCGTGCGCCGCGGCGCGTCGGCCACGGGCGTGGCGAAGGCGGCGCGAAAGCCGCGCTCGAGCTGGTTCCAGTCGGGGCCGCCCACCGTGAGCCGAAAGGCGTGGCCCAGGAAGTTCTCCGGGCCGGTGTTCTCGTCGAGCCGGCGGATCAGGTAGCCGATGGCGTTCAGGAACTCCTCCCGGCGGCAGGCCGGGGCGTAGAGCAGGAGCCGCCGCGTGCGCTCCGCGAGGGCCCGTCGCTGGTGGTTGGCCATGCCCTCGAGCATCTCGAACTGCACCCGGTCGCCCGCCTGCGACCGCTCGGCGAGCACCAGGCCGTAGGCCACGTCGAACAGGTTGTGCGACGCGATGCCGACATGCACGGCCGCCAGGTTTCCGGGCTCGAGCGCGTGCTCCACCATCCGCTTGTAGGCGGCGTCGGTCTCCACCTTCGTGTGGAACGGCGCCTGCGGCCAGTCGTGGAGGGCGGCGTCGATCCGCTCCATCTCCATGTTGGCCCCCTTCACGATCCGGATCGTCACCGGCCCGCCCCCCCGCTCCACCCGGCGCCGCGCCCAATCGGTGATCCGCCGCTGCCAGCGGCACGAGTCGGGAATGTAGGCCTGCAGCGCGATCCCGGCCCGCACCCGCTCCAGTCCCGGCCGGTCGAGCGTGCGCATGAAGGCCTCGGCCGTGAGCGCGAGGTCGCGGTATTCCTCCATGTCGAGATACAGGAACCGCGCGGTCCGCGTGCCGTCGGGCCGCACGAAGGTCTCCGCGGCCGCCGCCCGGTAGAGCGGCTCGAGCCGGTCGCAGAGCCGCCCGAGCGTGTGCTCCCGCGCCAGCGGCAGGATCTGCGAGTCGAGCGTCGAGATCTTCACCGACAGCACCTCGACGTCCGGCGACCCGAGCGCCGCGAGGTAGCGCGCCAGCCGCGCGCGGGCCTCGTCCTCGCCCAGCAGGGCCTCGCCGAGGAGGTTGAGGTTCATCCGCAGCCCCTGCCGGCGACGGGCGGCGAGGTGCTCGGCGAGCACGTCGGGCTCGGCCGGCAGCACGACGTTGGCCGTCTCGTGCCGCAGGTGGGCCTTCACCATCGGCACCGTCACGCTCGGCAGCCAGTCGCCGAAGGTCTGGAAGCCCGCGAGCAGCGCCTGGTCCAGCGGGCTGAAGAACCGGGGGATGCCCTGCACGTCGAGGATGTGGGTGAACTGTTCGGCCGTCCGGGCCGCCGCCTGCGACCGAAACGCCTGGTCGGTGAGCTCGACGAGCGTGGCCTTGTCGGCGGGGCTCACGAGCATCCGCGCGAGCTCGGCCTGCTGCCGCCGTTCGGCCGGCGTCTGCAGCTCCACCGCCCGGCGCTGGAGGTCCGCGGCGAGCCCGACGGCGGCGTCGACGAGACCGGCGTTCACGTGGCGGCGCGGGGCAGGAGCCGTTCGAGCGGGGTCCACGGCAGGCCGTGGGCCTCGGCGACCGCCTCGTAGGTGAGGTGGCCGGCGAACGTGTTGACGCCCTTGGCGAGCGGCTCCGAGGCCTGCACGGCGGCGGCGAAGCCCTTCTTCACGAGCAGTTTGAGGTAGGGAAACGTGGCGTGGTTGAGGGCCAGCGTGCTCGTGCGCGGCACCGCGCCGGGCATGTTGGCCACCCCGTAGTGCACGATCCCGTCGACGGTGAACGTGGGGGCGTCGTGGGTCGTGACCCGCGAGGTCTCCACGCAGCCCCCCTGGTCCACGGCCACGTCGACGATCACGGAGCCGGGCTGCATGTGGGAGAGGAGGTCGCGCGGCACGAGCCGCGGCGCCCGGGCGCCGGCCACGAGCACGGCGCCGATCACGAGGTCGGCCGTCCGCACCTGCTCGGCGATGGAATGCTTCGTGGAATAGAGCGTCTGCAGCCGCTCCAGGAACACGTCCTCGAGGTACTCCAGCCGCTCGAGCGAGTTGTCCACGATCGTGACGTCGGCCCCCATGCCCACGGCCACCTTGGCGGCGTTCATGCCCACCACGCCGCCGCCGATCACGACCACCTTCCCCCGCGGCACGCCCGGCACGCCGCCGAGCAGCACGCCCTTGCCGCCGTGCTCCCGCTCCAGGCACCAGGCTCCGACCTGCACGCTCATCTTCCCCGCCACCTCGCTCATCGGCTTGAGCAGCGGCAGCGTGCCGCCCACCTGGATCGTCTCGTAGGCGATCCCGGTCACGCGGCGGTCGACGAGGGCCTTGGTGAGCTCGGGAGCGGCGGCCAGGTGCAGGTAGGTGTAGACGATCTGCCCGTCCCGCAGCAGCGGAAACTCGGCCGGCAGCGGCTCCTTCACCTTGCAGACGACGTCGGCTGTCGCCCAGACCTCGGCGGCCGAGTCGACGATCCGCGCGCCCGCGGTCGCGAAGTCGTCGTCGGTGATCCCCGAGCCCAGGCCGGCCCCGCCCTGCACCAGCACCGTGTGGCCCGCGGCCACGAGCTCGTAGACCGACGCGGGGATGATCCCGACCCGGCACTCCCGGGTCTTGATCTCGGTGGGGCAGCCTACGATCACGGCGGTGTTCCTCCGAACCGGGCGCGGCAGGCGGTCGGCCGCGGCCACGCCCCACGAACCGGCCTTGCGGGAGCGTTCCCGGCACCGAAGACTAGAGGCTGACTCGAACGCCCGTCAAACCGCCGTCTGGGCCGGCGCGGCCTGTCCGCCGCGGAGCACGCGAGACCACGATGGGCGACCGCGACGCGACCGCGACGCCGACCACGCTCCGCGAAGAGCTGCGCGGGCTCGTGGGCTCAGGCTCGCGCGACCTGTGGCTCATCTACCTGGGCACGTTCCTCGAGTATCTCGGCATCTTCTCGTTCCTGCAGACGCTCCCGCTCTGGCTCTCGCAGGATTTCGGGCTCAGCGACGAGGCCGCCGGCTGGTGGGCCTCGGTGTTCTCGCTGCTGGTCACGCTCCTGAGCTTCTTCGCCGGCGCGCTCGCCGACACCTTCGGCGTGCGCCGGTTGCTCGTGGCCTCGTTCCTCGTGGCCGCGGTCACGCGGCTGGGGATGTCGCTGGCGGGGACCCCGACGGCGGCGGTGGGCTGGACGATGGCCTTCGCGTTCGCCTACGCCCTCACGTCCCCGGCGCTGCAGGTGGCCGTGAACTTCGCGGTCAAGCCGGCGACCCGGGCCTTCGCCTTCTCCCTGTGGTACGTGAGCTTCAACCTCGCCGGCGCCGTGATCGGCCTGCCGATCGACTGGATCCGCGGCCGCTTCCTCGAGGACGGCAAGCTCGTGCCCCGGTCGCTCGACCTGCCGCTGCTCGGCGTCCGCGAGGTCTCCGCGCACGACGTGATCCTGGCCTGCGGCTTCGCGTCGGCCGCGGTGGCGGCCCTCGTCGTGCTGTTCGTGCGGCGCGACCTCGGCCAGGAGGCCTCGCCCTCGGGCTCCGCCTCCTCCAACCCGTTCCGGGCCGTGGGTGCGGTCGTCTCCGACCGGCGGTTCTGGCGGTTCATGCTCCTCATCGTGCTCCTGTCGCTCGTGCGGCTGATGTTCCAGCACATGCACTTCACCTGGCCGAAGTACGTGACCCGCGTCGAGGGCGACTCGTTTCCGGTGGGCACGGTCTGGTCGCTCAACTCGCTCGGCATCCTGTTCCTCGCCCCGCTGGCCACCGCGCTCACGCGGCGGATGCCGGTGTTCCCGGTGCTCCTCGTGGGCGCCACGATCTCGGCCCTGAGCCCCTTCATGCTCTGCTTCGGCTCGACGCTCTGGATGCAGGTGGCGATGATCGCCGTGCTCACCGTGGGCGAGGCGCTCTGGTCGCCGCGGCTCTACGAATACAACGTGGCGATCGCCCCGCGCGGCCAGGAGGCCACCTACGTGGGCCTCGCCAAGCTGCCGTTCTTCCTCGCCAAGCTCATCGTGACCCCGATGTCGGGCTGGCTGCTCACGAACTACTGCCCGGCCGACGGCCCGCGCGACCCGGCCATGCTGTGGGCAATCGTGGGCGTCACGACGGTCGCCGGCCCGCTGGGCATGTGGCTCCTCCAGGGGTGGCTGACGGGCGGGAAGAAGGATTCGACGGAGGCGTGAGCCATGGGCGCCCGCTGACAAGGGGTTGCCTACGCCCCATCGCCGGACGTTCACTCCGGCCCTCCGGGCCTGCGCTCACTCGGAGGCGTCTGCGCTTCGCCATCCATGGCTCCGCTGGCCGCCAACGCCGGCTCACGGGGCGTAGGCAACCCCTTGTGGGAGTCTGCCTCTACATCGTCGCCTGGCCGAGCGCCTTGCGCAGGGCCGTCATCGCGATCTCGCCGAACTGGCGCGGGGGCACCCGCCACAGGGCCGGGTTGTGGAGCTCGACGGCGATGCCGCCGGCGTAGCCGATGTCGCGGAGCCGGTGGACCAGGTCGTCCACCGGCGACGAGCCCTCGCCGGGCAGGATGCGGTCGGCGTCGCTGGCCATCTCGCGGGGCACGTCGGCGATGTCCGAGAGCTGCACGTGGGCGAGGTTCTCCGGCGACAGCAGCCACAGGTCGAGCGGCTTGCTCGGGCCGACCGTCCAGTGGAACCAGTCGAGGCACACGCCGAGGGCGGGCGAGCCGACGTCCTCGACGAGGGCGATGGCCGACTGGAGGTTGTTGGGGAAGCT
>JBJTIV010000381.1:0-3868 GCA_046095145.1 Planctomycetaceae bacterium | reverse complement strand
GCCTGAAGAGCACGTTCGACGAGAGCCTCGGGCTGTTCGTGGACATGCTCCGCGGGCCCGGCTTCGAGTCCAAGAACGCGACCGTCGCCCTGGCCACGAAGATCGTCATCGATCAGATCCGCAGGATCCGCACCGAGCCGGTCACGGCGGACGAGCTGGAGACCGCCAAGCGGTCGCTGATCGAGACCTTCCCCCGGCAGTTCGAGAGCAAGCCGCAGATGCTCCGCGTGTTCGTCAACGACGAGTGGACGAAGCGGCCGGCCGACTTCTGGAAGACCTTCCGCCAGAAGGTGGCGGCCGTGACCCGCGAGGATCTCAGGCGGGTCGCCCGCAAGCACCTCGATCCCGAGAAGATGGCGATCCTGGTGGTGGGCGACTGGGACGCGATCGCCCCGGGCGACCTCCAGAAGCGGGCGAGCATGGCGGAATTCTTCGGCGGCAAGGTGACCCACCTGCCCCTCCGCGACCCGCTCACGCTGGAGCCGTTACCCTAGTTGTCCGTGGACAAAGCCATCCCTGGCCTTTGTCCACTTGGCCGACCGGTCGAAAAGCCGAGGTTTTCGACGGTCGGCAGTCGCCGCATCCTGCGGCGGCAGACTTGTTCCACAGTCTGCTGAGGCCCGTGCGGGGCACGTCATTCGCACTGAGTTCGATCGTGTCTCGCTCAGTTCCGGCTTCGGATCCGCTCGGGGACGTCGTGAGGGGCCGCCCTTGCCCTGAGAGCCGGCGTAGACGGCCAGCGCAGGCATGGATGCCGGAGCGCAGACGTCTCCGAGTGAGTGGAGGCCCGGAGGGCCGCAGCGAACGTCCGGCGACGGGGCATGGGCGGCCCCGAACCCGCAACTCGCGAAGCCTCCGACCGTTGAAGCGATGTCCTTCGAGCAGGCCACGCATGCCACGTCTTGCCGCCATCGCCATCGCCTTCGTCATGGTCGTCGACTCGGGCGTCGCAGCCGAGCCACCGGCGGCGAAACCCGTCGCCGGGCGTTGGTCGGTGCGCGACGGTGAGAAAGCGGTCTACCTGTTCCGCGACGGCACCGCCGACGTGGACCTGTTCTCGTACCACATGCGCGACTCCAACGGAGACGGCGTCGACGAGGTGCGGCTCGGGCACGAGGCGGGGTGCCTCGTGATGCGGAGCCAGGGCTGGCCGAACCATCCCACCGCGACCTTCCCCAACAGCGGCAACCCCAACACGATCCGCGTGCAGGAGTTCACCTTCCGCCTGCCGCTCGAGCCGCGGCGGGCGGCCGAGGTCACGCGGCTGCCGATGGGGCCGATCGGGGTGGCGCTCAACGGCGTGGTGTTCTTCAACCCGTTCGAGCAGGGGGGCATGAACGCGGTCGAGGGCTACTCGGAGGTCTGGCTCGACAGCTGCTGCGGCCATCCCCAGGAGACCGGCGTCTACCACTACCACAAGTATCCCACCTGCGTGAAAAGCCCCTTCGCCGACGACGGCACGCGGCACTCGCCGGTGATCGGCTTCGCCTTCGACGGCTTTCCCATCCACGGTCCCTACGAGCGCGACGGGGTGATGGCGAAGGATCTCGAGGGCGACGGCGCGCTCGACGTCTGCAACGGCCACGAGGATCCGGACCGCGGCTACCACTACCACGTCACGCCGGGCCGCTTCCCCTACGTGATCGGCGGCTACCGCGGCGTGCCCGAGCCCGCGAACAACCGCGGCATCCGCCGGATGGGCCCCGGCGCCATCGAGAACAACGCCGCGGGGGAGAGCCGCATGGAGGCCGTGATCGCCGAGGTGCGGCCGGGCACGGTCTCCCGCGGGGGCCGGCGCGAGATCGCGCTCGAGCTCGACCCCGAGGCCGCGCGGCGGGGCCCGGTGCCGGAGGCCGCGCCGTCGTGGGTGCAGTTCGGCCCCTACGAGGCGGTGGCCATCGCCCGCAGCGGCGACACCGTGACCGCCACGATCGACGTGCCCGCCGACGCCGGACTCGGGATGCTCCTCGACTGCCACGTGGAGTTCGAGGCCGGCGGGCGGACACGGGCGCTCAAGCGCAACGACGTGCTGAGGATCGTGGAATGAGGCTGCCGCGACTCGCCGCCGTCGCGCTGCTCCTGGCCGCGACGGCCGCGCGCGCCGCCGACTGGCCGCGGTTCCGCGGGCCCAACGGCACGGGGATCGGCGCGTCGGACGTGCCGCTGGAGTGGTCGGAGGAGAAGCACCTCCTCTGGAAGACGCCGCTGCCCGGGCCCGGCTCGTCGAGCCCGGTGGTGCAGGGCGACCGCGTGTTCGTGACCTGCTACTCCGGCTACGGCACCGCGACCGGCGGCGATCCCACGGGGCTCGTCCGCCACCTCGTGTGCGTCGACCGCGCCACCGGGGCGACGAAGTGGCAACGCGACGTGGCGGCCGTGCTGCCCGAGGACGCCTACGAGGGCTTCCTCACGGAGCACGGCTACTCGAGCAACACGCCCGCCACCGCCGCCGACGGGGTCTACGCCTTCTTCGGCAAGGGCGGCGTGATCGCCTTCGACATGGACGGCGCGGAACGGTGGCGCACGCCCGTGGGGGGCGAGTCGAGCAACCGCCGCTGGGGCTCGGCCGCGAGTCTGGTGGTCAAGGGCGACCTCGTGATCGTCAACGCGGCGGAGGAGAGCCGGTCGATCCGCGCGCTCGACCGCGCGACGGGCCGGGAGGTGTGGAAGGCCGAGGCGAGCGGCCTGGAACTGTCGTACGGCACGCCCGCCTTCGCCACGCTCCCCGACGGCACGGAGGATCTCGTGGTCGCGGTGCCCGAGGAGGTGTGGGGGCTCGATCCGACCACCGGCAAGATCCGCTGGTATGTGACCCACGCGCTGACGGGCAACGTGTCGCCGAGCGTGGTGGTCGACGGCGACGTGGCCTACGTGTTCGGCGGCTTCCGCTCGGCGGGATCGCTCGCCGTGCGGGCCGGCGGCCGGGGCGACGTGACCAAGACCCACGTGCTGTGGACGAGCCGCGCGAGGTCCTACGTGGCCACGCCGCTGGTGCACGAGGGGCATCTCTACTGGATCGACGACCGCGGCCAGGCGTGGTGCTCGAACGCCGCCACCGGGGCGCAGGTGTATCGCCACCGCGTGGAGGGCATCGCCGCGGGCGGGCGGCCGGTCTACGCCTCGCCGGTGCTCTCCGGCGGCCGGGTGATCGTGCCGAGCCGCTGGAGCGGCACGTTCGTGCTGCCCGCCGAGCCCCGCTACGAGATCCTGGCCCGGAACCGGTTCGCAGACGACGACAGCGACTTCAGCGGCACCCCGGCGGTCGCCGACGGGCGGCTGTTCCTGCGCTCCGGCCGGTTTCTCTACTGCGTCGGGGCGGAGCCGGCCGCGGGCCGCTGACCGCAACCTCCGGCCGGGCCGGCCGTTGAATCGCCGGTGAGATCGACACGCCTGTCTTGGAGACCTTCGACATGAACCGCACGATCCTCTCCGCGGGCCTGCGGGCGGCCGCGGGATGTGCCCTCGTGACCACCGTCCTCCTCTCGGCCGCCGGGGCCCAGCCGCCGGGCCGTGACGGAGGCGATCCCCCGGGATTCCGCGACCCGCTGCGGCGGGCGCTCGACGCCAACCAGGATTTCGAACTCGACGCCGACGAGGTCGCCAAGGCGCCCGAGGCGCTCAAGGCGCTCGACAAGAACGGTGATGGAAAACTCAACCGCGAGGAACTGCGGCCGCCGATGGGCCCGCCTCCGGGCGGCCCGGGCCGGGGTCCGGAAGGGCGTGGTCCCGAGGGTCGCGGACCGGGAGAGCGTGGTCCGGAGGGTCGTGGTCCGGGCGAGCGCGGACCGGAGGGCCGGCCGCCGCGCGACCGGGAGTCGTGGGGGGGCCCGCCCCCCCCCCGGGGCGGAGGGGGGGGGGCGGCGCGGGC
>JBJTIV010000380.1:0-4665 GCA_046095145.1 Planctomycetaceae bacterium | reverse complement strand
GTTGACCTTCGTGCCGTTGGTGCTCTCGAGGTCGGTGGCGACGATCCGGTCCTTGTCGTCCTGGAGCTTGAGGTGGTAGCGGCTGATCCGCTCGTCGTTGAGCTGGATCGTGTTGCCCTCCTCGCGGCCGATCGTCACCGGAGTGGGCACGCGGTCGAACACGCGGCCACGGTCGGCCCCGTGCAGGACCCGCAGCGTGATGAATGCCATGCCAGTGCGACGGCCGCAGCCGGTGTCGGTGCCCCCACCGTCGGCCGCGCGCGAAGCCTTTCCTCCATGGATATACGCTCCACGGTCGGGGTGGTCAAAGGACCGGCGTCACCGGCGGCCGATGGTGACGCGTCGAGCGGGCCGCTAGGCTGACGCAGATCACCGGCGGCGGTCTCGTGCCGCCGCCGCGTGCGCCCGTAGCTCAATTGGATAGAGCATCGGTCTTCGGAACCGAGGGTTGCAGGTTCGAGTCCTGCCGGGCGTAGTCCGACGGCACTTCCAGCAGGATGGTGCCGTCGGCGTCGCGGACGATCAGTTCGCGGCATTCGATGCGTTCGGCTTCCAGGACCTCCGGCGGCGGCCCCGCCTCGCGCTCCTCGGAGAGCACGGCGGCGCGGACCGCCAGGCCGAGCGCCAGGAAGATGAGGGGATAGACGGTCCAGCGCTCGCGGGTCGTCATGGTCAGTCGCCGTGCTTCTCACGGAGGCGGGCCGAGAGCCGCAGGATGTGCTGCACCCGTTCGAACTGGTCGAGCCAGTCGGCCGTGGTCGCGGCCAGGGCGTCGGCCGCGGGGGGCGCCGCCCCGCTCGCGCAGCTCGCGCCGAACTGGGCCGCGACCGCCGCACGGTAGGCCGAGAGCGTGCGGTCGCCGAAGAAGGTCACCGGGGTGAAGTCCTCGCTGAACAAGGCCGCCACGGGCACCCGCTGGCCGCCGCAGACCTTGAGGTGGGCCGCGATGTCGGGCAGGACGTCGCGGTCGAGGAAGCGGAGGTCGATCACGGGGGCGGCCTCGGCGAACCGGGCGAAGATCGGGCACTGGTTCACGCAGTCGCCGCACCACGCGCCCGCGAGCACGATCACCGGCATCCGCCGCACGAAGCTCCCGAGCAGCTGCCGCTGCGCGGCGGTGAGCGCGACCCGGGCGTGCACCGCGTCCCAGCGTGCGCGCTGGTCGGCCGTGGCGTGAGCCGCCAGACACGCGGCGTAGGGCAGCGCCTTTCCGAAGGCGACTTCCCAGGCGGCCGCCGTGGGCGGCGCGCCCGCGCCGGGGATCGCGACGGACGGGTTGATCGTGACGGGCGCGGACACGGCTCTGGCTCCCAGGGAGCCCGGAAGCATATCGCGACGCGGCAGGCTGGGTGGTCTGCGGGCCGATCATTGCAGTGGGGCAACCGTTCAGACGCGCGAAAACTGCCCCTGCAAGCGGCCTTGACCCGGGTCGGACGTGATCCCTACCGTCCGCCCCGCCTGAAGGCTCAGGAGCGGACAAACCCTCCGCTCCAGCCCGCGCGACGGTGGCACGGAAGCCGCCGCCGATGCGGGTCGCACGCGGCCCTCGGAGCACAAAGGCCGTCCAATCGCTCCCGGAAACGGTCCAGGTTCTCCGCCCCCCTGGGACCTGGGCCGTTCCGGGGGCCTTTGTGTTGACGGGTCCGCGCGGCGCTCGGGTCGACGCGGCCGCCACCTCGCCGGACGTTCGCTGCGGGCATCCTGCCCTGCGCTCACTCCGTGGCGGCTGCACTCCGCCATCCTGGCTCCGTTCGCCGCCAAGGCCGGCTCGATGGCAGGCTGCCTCGACCACTCGCTCCGTCTGAGGTGGATTGAGGCTGAGCCCTCATGGCTCGTCCGCGCTAGAATGCCTGCATGGGCGACACCACCGGCTCGAAACGCCTGATCACCGGCATCATGGTCGCCGTGGCCGTGTGGGGCGGGCTGCTCGCGCTCGGGGCGTGGCGGCTCAACCACGACGTGCGGCGGACGTTCGTCGTGGCCGGCTGCACGGCGGCGTTCCTGGGATTCTGGGGGACCATGCTCGCGCTGCGGGCGCGGCGGATGCGCGGGAGGTGACCATGAGCATCGTGCTGGGAGCGAGCCTCGACAACGGCCTCGGCGCCGTCCGCGACGGCCGGCCGGACGTGCAGCGGGCCGAGAGCGTCACGGGCCTGTCCATCGGCCACTATCTCATCCGGCGGCTCTCCGACTACGGAATCCGCCACGTCTTCGGCCTGCCAGGCGACTACGTGCTCGCCTTCTACTCGATGCTCGAGCACAGCCCGCTCGACCTCGTGAACTGCACCCGCGAGGACTGCGCCGGCTTCGCGGCCGATGCCTACGCCCGCGTCAACGGCATGGGCGCCGTGTGCGTCACCTACGGCGTTGGCGGCCTGTCGCTGGCCAACTCGATCGCCGGCGCCTCCGCGGAGAAGAGTCCCGTCGTGCTCATCTCGGGCGCGCCGGGCATCGCCGAGCGGGCCAGCAACCCGCGGCTCCACCACCGCGTCCGCGAGTGGCGGACGCAGCTCGAGGTGTTCGACAAGATCTGCCTGGCGAGCCGCGAGATCGTCGATCCGTCGACCGCGTTCCGCGACATCGACCAGCTCCTCGACACCGCCCACCGCCACAAGGGCCCGGTCTACCTCGAACTGCCCAGCGACGTGGTCTCGCTCGTGCCCGACCAGATCCGCGCCTACCACCACCCGCCGCGCCGCAGCGACCCGGACGCCCTCGCCGAGGCGGTGCGCGAGGCGGGCGAGCGGATCGCCGCGGCCCGCCGGCCGATGATCATCGCGGGGATCGAGCTGCACCGCTTCGGCCTGCAGGCCGACGTGATCGCCCTGGCCGAGGCCTCCGGCATCCCCGTGGCGGCCACGATGCTCGCCAAGAGCGTGGTCAGCGAGGTCCATCCGCTCTACATCGGCCTCTACGAGGGGGCCATGGGCCGCCGGGAGGTGACCGAGTTCGTCGAGGACAGCGACTGCCTCATCCTCCTGGGCACGATCCTCACCGACATCGACCTCGGCATCTTCACGGCCAAGCTCGACCCCACGCGCACGATCTTCGCCAACAGCGAGGAGCTGCGGATCAGCCACCACCACTTCCACGACGTGCTGCTCGAGGAATTCATCCGCGCGCTGGCCGCGGCCCGGCCGCGGGGCGCGCCGCGGACGCTGCCGCCCGGCCCCGCAGCGGCCGCCGGGACCTTCACGCTCGCGGCCGACGCCCCGATCACGACCACCCGGCTCGTGAGGCGGCTCGACCGCTCCCTCGACGACAAGACGATCGTGATCGCCGACGTGGGCGACGCCCTGTTCGCGTCGAGCGACCTCGTCATCCGCGGCCAGACGGAGTACATCGCGCCGGCCTACTACACCTCCATGGGCTTCGCGGTGCCGGCGGCGCTCGGGGCGAAGACGGCCCGTCCCGACCTCAAGGTGGTGGCGCTGGTGGGCGACGGCGCCTTCCAGATGACCGGCATGGAGCTCTCCACGGTCGTCCGCCGCGGGCTGGCGCTCACGGTGATCGTGCTCGACAACCAGGGCTACGGCACGGAGCGGCTCCTCCACGAGGGCTCGTTCAACGACATCAACCCCTGGCAGTACCAGCTCCTGCCCCGGGTGCTCGGCGGCGGCACGGGCTACGAGGTCCGCACGGAGGGCGAATTCGACGCGGCCCTCGAGGCGGCGCTGGCCGACACCGCGGGCATGAGCCTGATCCGCGTGCACATCGGCCGCGACGACCGCAGCCAGACCCTCGACCGCCTCGCCGCCGGCCTGGCCACGCGCGTCCGCCCCGCGCGGTGAGCGCGCGGGACGATCACGACTCCCGCAGCTGCGACCGGCGGATCTCCGTGCTGGAGATGTCGAGCCGGAATTCCCGCTGCGACACGAAGTAGGTCACGTCGCGGAGCGCCCGGGGCACGTCGAGCCCGGCGGGATCCTGGAACACGCCGTCCTGCGCGCGGCCGAACACGACGATGCCCCCCGCCTCGCGGGCGATCGTGGCGACGGCCGCGGCCGCCGCCTCGGCCGAGCCGCCGTAGTAGCGCGGATCGGGGAGCCTCACGTACGTGTCGGCCCCCATCACGAACGTGCCCCCGGGAAACACGGCCAGCTTTTCCAGGAACGTGGGCGCCCGCGTCAGCCACAAGGGCTGCGCCTCCACGCCGCCGGGGCCCGCGTTGAACTGGGCCGCGCGGTCCCGGATCTCCACGTGGTCGAGCGGGGGCTTGTCGACGTTGGTCACCGACAGTTCCCACTCCACCCGTCGCTCGGCCACCTCCTCGGCGACCCGCGCCATGAGGCGATGCCCCTCGTGGAGCGGATCGAACGATCCCGGAAACACGAGCGCATCCCGGCGCGGCGCGGCCGGGCAGGCCGTCGTGCCCGCCGTCACGCGGCTCTCCCCCGCCATCAGCCGGCGCCACTCGGCGGGAGCCTCGACGCGCTCGCGGCGCGCGATCTCGCCCGACCGCAGCAGGCCGGCCGCCGTGCCGCCCGGGCCGCCGCATTCGATCGCCAGCGCGTCGAGCACGAGCGCCGCGGCGACCTCCTCCTCCTCCGCGCGGGTGCGGGCGGACTTCTCGAGCACCACCTCCACGCACGCGGTCGCCGCCAGCGTCTGCACCGCGGCGATCACGCGATGATCGCCCCGCTTCGGTTCCCGCGACCGCAGCGC
>JBJTIV010000379.1:0-5013 GCA_046095145.1 Planctomycetaceae bacterium | reverse complement strand
GCCGTGGCCGGTGGGGACGAGGCGGGACGACGGCGGGGAACCGTCACCTCCAGAGTATTTCAGGATCGCCGCATCGCTGCATAGAGCCGTTCGATCAGCGGCCCGGGCGGCTCGTTCGGCTCGGCGGTGACGGCCGCCACGCGGAGCGGGGGGTCGCCCGACGCCGCCAGGACAGTCGCGGCCCGGCCCGCGGCCGCGGGACCGTCGGGCCCGATGAACACGGCCACGAGTTCGTCGCCGCCGAGCCGCGCCGCGAGATCGGCCCCGGCGGCCGCCGCGCGCAGCCGGTCGGCGGCCCGCCGCAGCACCGCGTCGCCCGCGAGGAATCCCTCGCGCTCGTTCACCACCTTGAGGCCCACGACGTCGCAGATCACGAGCGCCAGCGGGCCGGGTCCGCGAGCCAGCCGCTCGAGGCGTTCGTGGAGCCGCGACCTCGGCTCGAGCCCGGTGACGTGATCGAGGTCCGGCATCGCGGCGCGGGCAAAAAACTGGAGACGATGGGGATCGAACCCACAACCCCCGCCTTGCAAAGGCGGTGCTCTCCCAATTGAGCTACGTCCCCGTCCAGAGCGCCGAAAAAGCCATCCCTGGCCTTTTCGGCTCGGGTCGACCGGAGGAAACGCCAAGGGTTTCCGCGGTCGACGACGGCGCCTCCGGCGCCGCCATTCGTTCCTATCGCCCGGCGTCTGACGTCAGAGCCGACTGCACTGCGCGCGCCAAGATTCGAACTTGGGACCTCCACCTTATCAGGGTGGCGCTCTAACCACCTGCGGTACGCGGGCGGTTTGGGCGGGCGTGTCCGGCCGCCGAAACGCCGAGTCTACGAATCGTTCCGGGTGAATTCAAAGGCCGTGGTCCATCCGGCGGCAGGGCACCGCGGACGACAAGGCGGCGCTGACGCCCGCGGGCCGACCGGATACCTTGTTCATCGGTCGGTCACATGCCAAGGGAAGGAGCCTGAGATGTCCCCGTCACGCCCGCTGCCGCGTCCGCAGTTGATCGCAGCCGCCTGGTGCCTCGTCGCCCTGCCCGCCTGGGCCGCACCCTCCCTGGAGGATGCGTGGAAGATCCAGCCCCGGCAGAAGAACGTCGACTGCGACCGGCCGGGGGCCGACGTCCTCAAGCAGTGCACGATCAACCAGGAGAAGATCGACGGCATGTCGATGCTCGTGGTGCGCGGTCCGGGTGGGGAGATCCTCCGCAGCTTCGCCGACACCAACGGCAATCGCGTGGTGGACCGCTGGAGCTTCTACAAGGACGGCGTCGAGGTGTATCGCGACGTCGACAGCGATCACGACACCAAGTCGGACCAGTGCCGCTGGCTCAATGCGGCCGGCACGCGGGTGGCGGAGAACGACAAGAACACCGGCACGATCACGGCCTGGCGCGACCTGTCGCCCGAGGAGGCGACCGCCGAACTGGTCAATGCCCTGCGCGATCGCGACCCGCAGGCGTTCAGCCTCCTCCTGCCCACCCGCGACGAACTCGAGGCGGCCGGCTTCACCGGCGGCCGGCTCGGCGAACTCGCGGCCCGCGTCGCCCGCGCCGCCGAGCAGTTTCCGAAGTTCGCCGCCACGCAGAAGCAGGTGAACGAGAAGTAGCGCTGGTCGGGCATGCTCGCGCCGCAGGGGCCGGGCGTGATCCCGGCGGGCGGCGACGTGACGAAGGACGTCACCGCCTACGACAACGTCGTGGCGCTCGTGGAGACGCCCGGTGCGGGCGGCGGCGGCACCGGGCAGCTGTTCGTGGGGTCGCTCATCCGCTGCGGGCAGGCCTGGAAGCCGATCGACCTGCCGCAGGTGCTCGGGGCGGGCGGCGACATCGCCGACGGGGGCGGCTTCTTCGGACCCAAACTCGGGGGCGCCGCCGGGGCGCCGGGCGACCTGCAGGACGAGAAGCTCAAGCCGCTGGTGGCGAAGCTCCAGGAGATCGAGCGGGCCATGCCGACGGCCACCGGCGCAGCCCGCGGGGAGCTGGCGATCCAGCAGGTGGCGGTGCTCGAGCAGGTGCTCGCCGACTGCGCGGCTGGCGACCGCGGCTTCTGGACCAACCAGCTCGTCGAGACCCTCGCCGCCTACGTGCAGGAGGGGCTCGTGCCAGACGGCGTGCAGAAGCTCGAGAAGCTCGCCGCGAACGCCGGCGACGATCGGCAGGCTGCCTTCATCGCCTTCCGCCTCGCGCAGGCCCGCTACCGGCCAGCATGCAGCAGCCGGGCGTCGACGGCGAGAAACTCCAGCAGCAGTGGTTCGAGGACCTCGAGGCCTTCGTGACCAAGCATCCGCAGGCCGCCGAGGCCGCCGAGGCCCTGCTGCAGCTCGGATTCCGCGACGAGTTCGAGACCCGCGAGGAGGAGGCGATCGCCCGCTACGAGGCGATCGCCAAGGAATTCCCCGGCACGCCGCAGGCCCGCAAGGCCACCGGCGCGGTGCGGCGGCTCAAGAGCGTGGGCCAGCCGCTCGGGCTCGCCGGCACGGGCGTCGACGGGAAGAAGGTCGACGTGGCCGCGTTCCGCGGCGTGCCGGTGATCGTGCACTGGTGGTCGACCGACTGCGAGCCCTGCAAGGTCGACATCGCGCAGATCCGCGAGCTCCAGGGTCGCTACGGCCCCAAGAAGCTCGCGGTGGTGGGCGTGTCACTCGACGGCGACAAGGCGAAGCTCGCGAAGTTCCTGCAGGAGAAGCCGCTGCCCTGGGCCGTGCTCTACGAGCCCGGCGGGCTCGACGGCCGCCTGGCCGAGGAGTTCGGCGTGCTGGCGCGGCCGACGATGTTCCTCGTGGCCGCCGACGGGACCGTGGCCGACCGCAACGTGTCGATCACGGAGTTGGAGAAGAAGCTCGAGGCCCTGACCGGCGGGAAGTGAGCGGCGGCACGTGAGCGGCGGCGGGCGCCGGCGTTTTGGGCAGCCTGGGGCGGCGGCACGATGCCGGCCGACCGGTTTGGGTTTGTGGTGGCCGGCCTGCGACGCTACGGTCCGCGACCCGTCGCCTCCGTTCCGGTCTCGGTCGCCGCCGCCATGACGCTTCTCGCCCTCGCCGTGAGTCCTGCCCTGTGCGCCCTCGGCGCGGTGCAGGTGCTCGGCGTGGTCACCGCCGGCATCGCGCGGCTGGTCGAGGGCACGCGGCACGAGCGGATCGGCCACGTGCTGTGCATCGGCGGCCTGGCCGTCATCGGCGCCACCTGCGGGGCGGCCGTGCGGCTCGGGCCCGACGCCGCGGCCTCGTGTGCCGTCACGCTCGCGATCATGACGCTGATCGCCGTGTGCGACGTTCGGCCGCGGCGCGACTGACGCACCGCGAGCTTGCCCCGTCCGCCCGTCTTGCCGGGGCGCGCGCCGTGGCCGTTCGAACCGGAAAAAAACTCCCCTTCGGCGCGGCCGGCGGCCGAATGAAAGCCTGAGCGTGCGGCCTCCGGGCCCGCGGGTCCCGCCCGCCGGGACGCGTCGCTCGCCGCCGGGTGTGTCGCCATCAGGAGTCTCGCATGTCCATCATGAAAGCCACGCTGCGGGCGGCACTCGTCGCCACGTCGCTCCTGCCCGCCGCCGTGCGGGCCGCCGACCTGGCCGGCGAAGTCGCCGCCACGCTCCGGGAATCGGGCGCGTTGCAGGGCTACCGCATCAACGTGAAGGCCAAGTCGGGCACCGTGTGGCTCGAGGGACGGGTGGCCGACGAGAAGCAGATGGCCGCCGCCGTGGGGCTCGTCGAGTCCAGTCGCGGCGTGGAGCGGGTGGTCAACCGGCTCACCGTCGACGCCACTCCGCAGGCCACCGGCGCGGGCTTCGGCCTGCCGGCCTCGATGCGGGCCTTCGCCGGTCCGTCGGGCCGCGCTGTGGCCGCGACGCCCGCGGCGGCACCGTCGAGCCCGTCGAGCCCCAAGACTCTGTTCACCTCGGTCGCGTCGAAGCCCAAGCCGCTGGCGTCAGGGCCTTCGGGCGTGGTCCAGCAGGCCGCCTTCAACCGTTCCGCGATGCGGGGCGGCATGCCCGGCGTTCCGGGCATGGCCGGCATGTCCGAGACGCTTCCCGGCCCCGACGGCATGGCGGTGGGCGACGGCCAGGTCGTGCCGGGCTCGATGCGCTTCAGCGAGGGTTGCCCGGTCGGCGAGGGCGGGATGGTCGGTGGCGGGCCCGGTGGCTACGCGGGCGGCGGGCCGGCCATGAACGGCCCGATGCCGATGGGCGGCGCGGGCGTGGGCATGCCGCCGATCCCGATGCGGGGCGGCGGACCCAACATGCCCAACTACGCGTGGCCGAGCTATGCGGCCTACCCCAACTACGCGGCCTTGCAGTATCCCACGCAATACTCGCCGACCGCCTGGCCCTACATCGGTCCGTTCTATCCGTATCCGCAGGTGCCGCTCGGCTGGCGCCGCGTGTCGCTCGAGTGGGACGACGGCTGGTGGTGGCTCGACTTCGACGAGCGGCACATTCACAGCCACCACCGCTGAAGACGCCCCGGCGGTGATCTGGGCAGATCACGGAAGCCTCCGGCGGTCGCCGGGGGCTTCCTGCGTTTCGCATCCGGCCGGCGGCGCATCCTGCCCAGGCCGGAAAGGCCGAAGTTTCGCAGCCCGCGAGGTCGATACAACCGGCACGGTCGAGTGGCCGAATCGCAGGTCGAGGAGTGATGCCATGAAGGTGCGGAGCCGGTTCCTGATGTCGGCCCTGCTGCTCGCGGCGGCCCTGCCGTCGCAGAGCGGCTGCTTCTGGATCACCGCCCAGGGCCCGAACCTTGGCCCCCTGGCCTTCCCCATCCCGGTGCCGACCTACCTGCAGAAGTCGAAGGAAGATCAGTTCTGGAACTACGAGCGGTACGAGCGGGCCCCGGTGCTCGGTCCGCTCCAGCCCGGCGGCCCCTGCGAGGCCCTCGACGAGCCGAGCGACGACGAGGTGATGCGGGCCCTGGAGAAGGCCCGTCCCGTGCAGGGCAACTGGCCGTTCCTCTACGAAGTGCAGCGGAACCACGTGCGGATCGCGAAGTGCAAGATCGCCGACTACATCGACCCGCCGCGGCACTA
>JBJTIV010000378.1:0-4232 GCA_046095145.1 Planctomycetaceae bacterium | reverse complement strand
CCACCGCATGGGCATCCAGGCCTTCGAGCCGGTGCTCGTCGAGGGCAACGCGATCAAGCTCCATCCGCTGGTCTGCAAAGGCTTCAACGCCGACTTCGACGGCGACCAGATGGCCGTGCACCTGCCGCTCTCGATCGAGGCGCAGGTCGAGGCGCACACCCTGATGCTGTCGACGAACAACATCTTCAGCCCGGCCAACGGGGCGCCGATCATCTCGCCCTCGCAGGACGTGGTGATGGGCTGCTACTACCTGACGATGTCCATGGCCGGCCGCGCGGGCGAGGGGATGGTGTTCAAGAGCTTCGAGGAGGTCGAGCTCGCGCACTCGCTGCGGAAGGTGCACACCCACGCGAAGATCAAGGTCAAGCTGCCCGGCCACCGCAGCCTGAAGGTGGAGGGCGAGGCGCCGGGCAAGGCGGGGGCCGTGATCGAGACGACGGTGGGCCGCGTGCTCTTCAATTCGGTCCTTCCCGAAGGAATGCTCTTCTACAACCTCCCGATGCGGTCGAGCGAGCTGGCCCGCGTGATCTCCGACTGCTACCAGACGCTCGGTCGGCGGCGGACGATCGACCTCCTCGATGACATGAACCGCGTCGGCTTCAGCTGGAGCACGCGGAGCGGACTGTCGTTCGCCACGGACGATCTCATCACTCCCGTGGGCAAGGGCAAGATCATCGCCCACGCCGAGTCGGAGGTGAAGAAGATCCTGGGCCGCTACCGCAAGGGCGTGATCACCGACGGTGAGCGGTACAACTCGGTGCTCGACGCCTGGACGCACGCCCGCGAGCAGATCACCAAGGAGATGATGGCCGAGCTGGAGCAGGACACCGACGCCCGGCCGACGCGGCGGAGCGGCTACGTGAATCCGATCCACCTCATGGCCCACTCCGGCGCCCGCGGCGGCGTGGAGCAGATCCGCCAGCTGGCCGGCATGCGCGGCCTGATGGCGAAGCCCTCGGGCAAGATCATCGAGGCCCCCATCAAGGCGAACTTCCGCGAGGGGCTGACGGTGCTCGAGTACTTCAGTTCCACCCACGGCGCCCGCAAGGGCCTCGCCGACACGGCGCTCAAGACGGCCGACTCGGGGTATCTGACCCGCAAGTTGGCGGACGTGGCGCAGAACGTGGTCGTCACGATGCACGACTGCGGTACCACGCAGGGCATCGAGAAGGGGGTGATCTACCGCGGTGAGAAGGTGGAGGTGAACCTCGCGGACAGCATCCGCGGGCGGGTGAGCAGGTCGGACATCCGCAACCCGATCAACGACGAGGTCATCGTCCACGAGGACGAACTGATCACGCCCAAGGTGGCCCGGCAGGTCGAGGAACTGGGGCTCGACAAGATCCAGGTTCGCAGCGCGCTGACCTGCGAGGCCCCGCTCGGCGTCTGCCGGCTGTGCTACGGGATGGACCTGTCCACCGGCGCGCTCGTCGAGGAGGGCATGGCGGTGGGCATCATCGCGGCCCAGAGCATCGGCGAGCCAGGCACGCAACTCACGATGCGGACCTTCCACATCGGCGGCGTGGGGCAGCGCGCCATCGAGGAGAGCGAATACAAGGCCAAGCGGGCCGGCACCGTCCGGTTCACGCGGCTGCGGACCGTGCAGAACGAGCAGGGGGAGCAGATCGTGCTCGCCCGCAACGGCGAGATCGCGGTGCTCGACGCCAAGGGCCGCGAACTCGACAAGTTCGACATCCCGGCCGGCGCCATCCTCAAGGTGGCGGAGAACGACGAGGTCAAGCCGGGGACGGTGCTCGTGCAGTGGGACCCGCACTCGATCCCGATCCTCTCCGAGGTCCGCGGGCGGGTCCGCTACGAGGACGTCATCGAGGGCGAGACGCTCCGCGTGGAGAAGGACCCCAGCGGCCACACCCGGCGCATGGTGATGGAGCACAAGGGCGTCTATCACCCGCAGGTCGTGCTCGAGGACGAGGGCGGCAAGATCCTCGACTTCTACTACCTGCCGGAGAAGGCCTACATCGAGGTGTCGCCGGGCGAGACGGTGGCCGCGGGCCACGTGCTCGCCAAGACGCCCCGCGAGGCGACCGGCACCCAGGACATCACGGGCGGCCTGCCGCGGGTCACGGAGATCTTCGAGGCCCGCAAGCCGAAGGACCCGGCGATCATGGCCGAGATCAGCGGCAAGGTGGAACTGCTCGGCGAGAAGCGGCGCGGCAAGCGGACGATCGTCGTCCGCAGCGAGGGGGGCGAGGATCGCGAGCATCTCGTCACGCACGGCAAGCACCTGCGGGTGCACGCCGGCGACTTCGTGAAGGCCGGCGAGGCGCTCGTCGACGGGCCGCTCGTGCCCCACGACATCCTGCGGATCTCGGGCGAGGAGGCGGTGCAGCAGTATCTCGTCCGCGAGATCCAGAACGTCTACCGCAGCCAGCGGGTGGACATCGATGACAAGCACATCGAGATCATCGTGTCGCAGATGCTGCGGAAGGTGAAGATCGAGACCGTGGGCGACACGAGCCTGCTCCCGGGCAGCGTGCTCGACCGGCACGAGTTCCGGCAGGCCAATGAGCGGCTCAAGGACTGCGTGCGGATCACGGAAAAGGGTGACAGCGAGTTCGCCGTGGGGACCATCGTGCCCAAGGAAGCGCTCGCCCAGGCGAACGCGCAGATCGAGGTGTTGGGTGGGGCCACGGCCAAGGGAGCCAAGCCCAAGCCGGCCACCGCGAGCACGCAACTGCTGGGCATCACCAAGGCCAGCGTGCAGAGCTCGAGCTTCATCTCGGCGGCCAGCTTCCAGGAGACCACGAAGGTGCTCACGGAGGCCGCCCTGGCGGGCAAGATCGACAATCTCGTGGGCCTCAAGGAGAACGTGATCCTGGGCCACCTGATTCCCGCCGGCACGGGCTTCAACACGTTCCAATCGGCCGAGGTGCGGGTGCGGCCGGAGGCGCTCGACGCGTTGCGGATGGATCGCGAGAGCATGCTCGCCCGCCACTTTCCGCTGCTCGCGGCGTCCACCGACGAGGCCGCCGGCGCGGCGGCCCCCGCCGAAGCCGCACCGGATCCCGCCCCCGAGGGCTGACCCGACCCCGAGTCGAGGGCGTGGCCCGGGGGGCGGCTCGGGTTGTGGAACCGTGCCCGGCGGCCCCGTAGAGTGGGGCCGGTTTGCGGTGGCCGCGGGAGCAGGTGATCCACGATGAACGCCGTGCGGCAGAGGCCCGGGTGGGTCGTCCTCGAGGCTGACTCGACCCCCGTGGGTCGGGTCGCCGCCCGCACGATCCGCAGCCGCCTGGAGCCGGTCTGGGCGGAACTGGACGCCGCGGTGCGGCATCCGGCCTGCGCCGAGAGCGTCCACCGCCTGCGGGTCGCGACCCGCCGCACGCTCGCGGCATTCGACGCCTTCGCCGACCTGGTGCCGGCGAGTGAACCAGGCGGCACGTCTCGCCGGCTGCGAGAGGTGCGGAGGGTCGCGGGCGATGCGCGAGACCTCGACGTGCTCACCGGCCGCCTGGCCGCGCGGCCGGCCGCGGCGGCCGCCCCGCCGACGAAGGCCGCGCTGGCGCGCAGCCGCCTCGTGGCGATGCTCTCGCGGCAGCGCGACACGTCGCGCGCGCCGATCCGCGAGGTCCACGCGAAGCTGCTCGCCGCCGGCTGGGACGATCGGGTCGCGGACCTTGTCGCCCGGATCCCGACCGGATTCCAGCAGCCCTCCTTTGCGACCTATGCCCGGGACCACGTGGGGCCCCGGATCGCGAGGTTCTTCGCCAAGGCGGATCACAAGCTCCGCGACGACGACGACGTCCATCGCCTGCGGATCGCCGGCAAGAAGCTCCGCTACGCGCTGGAGATCTTCGCCCCCGTGTTCCCGCCGCGGGAGCGGGTGCGCTGCCAGGAGGCGCTCGAGCGGCTGCAGGAGACGCTCGGCGACTTCACCGATCATGCCGCCGCCGCCGACCGGTTCCGCAGGCTCGCGCGGGACGACCGCTCCGGGCTCGACCGCGACGCGCTCGCGGGCCTCGAGCGCCGCGAGGCGAAGCTGGCCGCCGAGGCGCGGAGGACGTTCGTGAAATGGTGGAACGGAAGCCGCCGCCGCAGCTCGCGGCGGACGATCGAGCGGTCGCTCGAGCGGCGGTCGGCATGACGACGGGGACCAGCGGCCCGGCGGCCGGCGGCCGGTCGCTGCCAGCGGTGGCGGCGCTGGGCCTCGGGCTGGCGGTGGCGCTTTGGGCGCTGGCCCGGTGGGCGACGACGCCGGCAGAGCGGCCTGCTGC
>JBJTIV010000377.1:0-17120 GCA_046095145.1 Planctomycetaceae bacterium | reverse complement strand
ACGGCCCGGAGGGCCGGGTTGCGCCCAGCCGGCGGCGGCCGGCCAAGGCACGGTCGGCAGGATGCCGCCCCGTGCCGTGCTCACAGTCCCGTCGCTGCCGCTCCGGGCTTGTATGTGTGGAGTTGTGCGCAAGGCCCGGAGGGCCGGGTTGCGTCCAGCCGGCGGAGGCCGGCCAACGCACGGTCGGCAGGATGCCGACCCGTGCCGTGATCACAGTCCCGTCGCTTCCGCTCCGGGCTTAGACAACGGACATCCGGGGTCAGGCCCGGAGGGCCGGGTTGCGTCCAGCCGGCGGAGGCCGGCGAAGCCCGGGTCGGCAGGATGCCGAGCCCGGGCGTGAAGGTTCGGGCCGGGTTGCGTCCAGCCGGCGGAGGCCGGCGAAGGCAAACTCGGCACGACGCCGAGGTTTGCCGTAAAGCATCCCGCGGCAGGATGCCGAGCCGTGCCGTGATCACAGCCCGTCGCTGCCGCTCCGGGCTTGCAGGCGCGATGGCCGAGGGCTCACGACCGCAGCGCGGCCTGCGCGGCGACGAGCCTCACGATGCCCTCCGCGATGGCCGGCAGCGGCAGCACCTGCTCGGCCACGCCCGCCTCGATCGCGGCCCGCGGCATCCCGAAGACCACGCTCGTGGACTCGTCCTGCGCGATCGTGCGACCACCCGCCTCGCGGATGGCCTGCATGCCCAGGGCGCCGTCGCTGCCCATGCCGCTGAGCAGCGCCGCCACCACCCGCGGGCCGCCAGCCCGGGCGGCCGAGCGGAAGAGCACGTCCACGGCGGGCCGGCAGTGGTGCACCGGCGGCGTGTCGAGGAGCCGGACGCGATGGCCGCCCCCCTCCCAGGCCACGGCGAGATGCCGGTCGCCCGGCGCAATCACGCAGGTGCCGCGGGCGAGGGCCATGCCCTCCTGCGCCTCGCGGACCGTGTAGCCGCACAGCGTGTCGAGCCGCTCGGCCACGACCCTCGAGAAATAGGCGGAGATGTGCTGCACGACGGCGATCGGCGGCAGGTCGCCCGGCAGTCGCGGCAGGATCGCCCGCAGGGCCTCGACGCCCCCCGTCGACGCGCCGATCACCACGAGCTGCCGGGGATCGACGAAACCGACCGGGGCGAGCGCCGGCCCCGGCGGCAGGGCCGGTCGCGGCGCGGGCCGCGGCGCCGAAGTGCCCCCGGACTCGAGCGGCAGCTCCACGCCGCGCGCGGGAGCCTCGCGGCGGCGCACGAACCGCGTGGAGGCGGCCGCGGCCTTCACGTGGTAGGCCAGCCGGGGCCCGAGGTTGCCGATCGACATCGTGCCGTCGGGCTTGGCCAGCACGTCCACCGCGCCGGCCTCCATCGCGTCGAGCGCCGCCTGCGACCCGGCCTGGGTCAGCGAGCTCACCACCACCACCGGCAGCGGGTGGTGGGCCATGAGGATGCGCAGGAAGGTGAGCCCGTCCATCCGCGGCATCTCGAGATCCAGCGTGAGCACGTCGGGATCGAGCCGGAGGATCTTCTCGCGGGCCACGTAGGGGTCGCAGGCAGTGCCGACGACCTAGATCTCCGGGTCGGGCGCCAGCGCGTCGCCGATGGCCTTGCGCACGAGCGCCGAGTCGTCGACGACGAGCACGCGGATCGGGGATCGTGAGGACTGGTTCATCGTCGGGGGTCCGCTGCGGTCACGCTCCGCGCCGGTAGACGCTGGGCCACGCCGTCTGGAGCCGGTGCCGCAGGCCCAGCAGGCTCTCCGCATGGCCCACGAAGAGATACCCGCCGGGCGCCAGCATGGCCACCAGGCGGTCGAGCAGTTCCTGCCGCGAGGCCGGGTCGAAGTAGATCATGACGTTGCGGCAGAAGATCACGTCGAGCCCCGGGGCCAGCGGGTAGGAAGGCTGGAAGAGATTGATGCGTTCGATGCGCACGCGGCCGCGGAGTTCCGGCCGCACGCGGTAGAAGCCCTCCCGCTCGCCGAAGCCGCGCAGGAAGTGGCGGCGCAGGAGCGACTCGTCGGGCAGCACGACCTTCTCCGCCTCGTAGATGCCGGAGCGGCAGCGGTCGAGCATCCGCCGCGAGATGTCGGAGGCGTGCACCCGCCAGGCCAGCCCGGGATGCCGCGCCGCGAACTCGGCCAGCACGATCGCCAGCGTGTAGGGCTCCTCGCCGCTCGACGCCGCGGCCGACCACACGGCCAGCGGCGCCGCCGGCCCGCGGTCGGCCGCCAGCCGCGGCAGCACCTCGCGGGACAGGACGTCGAAGTGCGCCATCTCTCGGAAAAAATGGGTGTGGTTGGTGGCGACGAGCTCGATGAGCCGCTCCACCTCCTCCTCGGCGGCCGGCGACTCGAGCAGGCGGCAGTAGGCGTCGTAGTCCGCCAGGCCGAGCTCGCGGATCCGGCGGGCGAGCCGCCCCGCCACGAGCGCCTGCCGGTCCGGCCCCAGCTGGATCCGGCTGCGGTCGTGCACGAGCGTCGCGAGCGCGGCGTAGGCCCGCGGCGAGAGCTGGGGTTCGGGCACGATCACCATCGGGGCCTCCGCGGCCGGGCGGATCGCTAGAAGGACGTGAAGTGCCGATCCTCGTGATCGGCCGCGGGCAGCGCCGGCGCGGCCGGCTCGGCGGGCATGGGGATGCGGTCCGCGACCCGCGGGCGGGACGGCGACGGCAGCGGTCGGCTCGTGGGCGCCGGCCGGGCCGCGGCGGCCGCGACCGTCCGGCCGGCCAGCGACCGCAGCACGGCGATCGTCTGCTGCAGGGCCCGCGCCTGCGAGGTGAGCTCCTCGGCGGCGCCGGCGCTCTGCTCGGCGGTGGCGGAATTGCCCTGCGTGACCTGGTCCATCTGCGCGATCGCCTCGCCGATCTGCCGGATGCCCTGGGCCTGCTCCTGCGCGGCCGTGGCGATCTCGGCCACCAGGCCGTCGGCCGCCACGACCCGGCCCACGATCTGCGCGAGGGACTCGCGGACCCGGCCGCAGCTCGTGGAGCCCCGGCGGCTGTCGGCGATCGCGGCCTCGATCTTGGCGGCGGTCGCCCGGGCCGCGGCGGCGCTCCTCTGGGCGAGTGCCCGCACCTCGTCGGCCACGACCGCGAAGCCCGCGCCGGCCTCGCCCGCGCGGGCGGCCTCGACCGCGGCGTTGAGGGCCAGGATGTTGGTCTGGAAGGCGATCTCGTCGATGTCCTTCACGATCTTGGCGACCTCCGCGCTCGAGGTCTCGATGGCCTGCATCGCCGCGTTCATGTCGCCCATCGTGGCGGCGCCGGCCTCGGCCGCGTCGCGGGCCTGCTTGGCGAAGGCCTTGGCCTTGTCGGTATTGTCGGCCGTGTGGCGGATCATGGCCGACATCTGCTCGAGCGCCGCGCTCGTCTGGGCCACGGCGGAGCCCTGCTCGGTGCAGCCCTCGGCCAGCGAGCGGCCGGCCGCGGCGAGATGGTTCGAGGCGAGCGAGGTCTGCGCCGCGCCGGCCTCGAGCGCCTCCGAAACCTGGCCCAGCGACCGCCGCGCCGCCGCGATGATGGCCCGGCCCAGCAGGGCCGCGAGCAGGCCGGCCCCCAGCAGGCTCGCCAGGATCGCCACGCGGCTCGCGGCCACCGAGCGCCGGGTGACCTCGACGTGGCGGTGCACCAGGTCGCTGTTGTGGGCGGAGTCGGCGTCGATGGCGGCGATGAACCGATCGAAGGCCGGATCGACCACCTCGCGCATCCGGCGCCTGGCCTCCACGTCGTCGTCGTTCCGCAGCGCCTCGAGCACCGTCTCCATCGCCGCCGCGTAGTCCTGCCGCGCCTCGCGGACCGCGCCGAAGAGTCGGGCGTCCTCGGCGTCGCTGATCAGGTGCTCGCCATACGCCGCCAGCCGCTCGTCCAGGGTCGCGAGCGCGGCGCGGTAGGCCGTCTCGTCGATCTGCCGGTCGGCGGCCTTCTCGTCGCGGCCCATCATCTGCCGCCGCACCTCGCGGGTGCTGAGGAAGACCGACTGCGTGATGCCGTTCAAGGCCACGACCGAGGGGACCGAATTGCCGGCCACGTCCTCCAGCGTGCGGTTGATGCCCACGATGCGCCACAGCGATAGGGCGCCCAGAAGCACGGTGATGGCCAGGAGCAGGGCGAAGCCCCAGGCGATGCGGGCGGGCAGCGAGCGGGGGATCACGAGACGGCCTCCGGGAGAGACGCGGCGGCTTCCACGCCGGCGAGATCGGCGGCGGCGACGCGTTCCAGGTCGACGAGCGTGCGGACGAGCGGGCCCGACTTGGCCATGCCGGTGATGAACCGCGCGTCGACCGCCCCGCCGAAGTCGGGCGGGGGCTCGATGTCCGCGGCCGCGAACGAGGCCACCTCCTCGACGCCGTCGACGACCAGGCCGAGCAGCCGGGAGCCGCTGCCGGGCAGCGGCAGCTGGGCGACGACGATGCAGGTGCGGTCGTGGGCGTCGGCCGCCGGCAGGCCGAAGCGGATCCGCAGGTCGACCAGCGGGATGATCTTGCCGCGGAGGTTCACCACGCCGCGCACGTGCGGCGGCATGCCGGCCACGGGCGTCACCGGGCAGAGGCGGATGATCTCCCGCACCTGCAGCACGGGGATGCCGTACGACTCGCCGCCGAGCGTGACGACGAGGTACTTGCCGGGACGGGCCGCGGCGGGCGTCTGCGGGGGCTGTGGGTCCATGACTCTGGCTCTCGGGCGGAAGAACGGGTCAGGCGGCCTCGCCGGCCGCGGGCTTGCGTTTCACGATCGCGTTCACGTCGAGGATCAGTCCCACCTGGCCGTCGCCGAGGATCGCCGCGCCGGCGAAGCAGGTGCGGGCTTCGAACAGGTCGCCGAGGCTCTTGATGACGACCTCCTGCTTGCCGAGCAGTTCGTCGACGAGCAGGCAGCGCCGCTCCGGGCCGGCCTCCACCAGGATCACGATACCGGCGCCGGGCTCGCGGTGGGGCGGCGGGGCGTCGAGCAGCCGGCCCAGCCGCACCAGCGGCGTGAGCCGCCCGCGCACCTCGATCGCCTCGCCCCGCCCCATCACGGTCACGACCGCCTGCGACGCCGGGCGGAACGACTCCCGCACCGAGAGCGTGGGCAGGATGTAGCGCCGCCCGCCGACGCCCACGATGAGCCCCTCGATGATCGCCAGCGTGCGCGGCACCGTGCGCGTGAAGGCGGTGCCCCGGCCCTCGCCCGACTCCACCTCCACGGTGCCGCGGATCGACTCGAGCCCCCGGCGGACCACGTCCATCCCCACGCCGCGGCCCGAGAGGCCGGTCACCTGCTCCGCGGTGGAGAAGCCGGGCTGGAAGATGAGGTCGAGCATCTCGTCGCGCGAGAGCGCCGCGCCGGGGGCCACGAGACCGCGCTCCACGGCCTTGGCGAGGATCCGCTCGGCCGACAGGCCGCGGCCGTCGTCCTCCACGCGGATCACGATGCAGCCGCCCTGGTGCGACGCCCGCAGCGTGATCGTGCCGGCGGCCGGCTTGCCGGCGGCGACGCGGGCCGCCGGGGCCTCGATGCCGTGGTCGGCCGAGTTGCGGATCATGTGCACGAGCGGGTCGGCGAGCACCTCGACGAGGGTGCGGTCGAGTTCCGTGTCCTCGCCCACCAGCTCCAGGTCGATCTGCTTGCCGAGCTCCACCGACAGGTCGCGCACGAGCCGCGCCATGCGGCGGAAGGTGGCGCCCACGGGCACCATCCGCAGCGACATGGCCGTGCGCTGCAGGTCGGACGTGATGCCGCGGAGCTGCGCGAGCGAGCGGGCCAGCTGCGAGCCGCCGATGCCGGCGAGCTCCGGGCTCTGCGTGACCAGCGACTGCGCGACGACGAGCTCGCCGACGAGATCGACGAGGCCGTCGAGCTTGCGGGTGTCGACCCGCACGGTGCCGGCGGCCGGCTGCGCCGCGGGGGCCGACACTGCGGCGCTGGCGGCTGGGGCGGCCGCGTGGGCAGGCGCGGGAACCGATGGCTGGGGAGCCGAGGCGAACACCGCGGGCGACGCGGCCTCGGCGTCCGGCGCTGCCGGGGCTGCGGCCATCGCCGGCGCCGTCACAGCGGCCGGCGGAGCCGGTGTCGTCGCCGGCTCGGGCCGCGGGCCGTCGCGCAGCAGGGCCCGCGCCGCCGCGATCACCTCGGGCACGGGCAGCGGGATGCTGCGGCCGCGGTCTCGGCCGGCCAGCTGGGAAAGGCTCTCGGCGACGGACCGCCGCAGCACGTCGGTGCCCGCGAGGATCACGTCGATCGCCTCCCGACCCACGCGGAGCCGTCCGCCGCGGGCCGCGTCGAGCACCGACTCGAGCTCGTGGGCCAATCCCTGGAGCACCGCGAGCTTGAGCATGCCCGCGTTGCCCTTGAACGTGTGGAACACCCGAAACACGGTGTCGATCGACGCGCCGTCGGCCGGATCGTGCTCGAGCGCCAAGAGGCCCCGCTCGGCCTCCTGGAGCAGGTCCTGCGACTCGGCGCAGAAGATGTCGATCATCTCGTCGTCGACGCCCTCGGGCAGCACCTTCACGTCGAGCGGCGCCGCGGCGGCGACCGCCGGCCGCGGGGCCTCGGCCTCCCAGGCCTCGGGCGGCGTCGGCTGCGGCTGCCCCCGCTCCCAGGCGAGGGCCGCGACCACCATCCAGGGCTGCCAGTCGCCGAGGGCGGCGATCGTGGCCGGCGTGAGCACTCCGCCTGCGGCATCGCGGGCCAGCCAGCGCCGCGCCGCGGCCACGGCGCGCCGCAGCGGATCGGGCGCAGCAGCGCAGGCCGCGTCGATGCGGCCGACGAGGTCGCCCACCGCGGCCGTCACGGCGGCCGGCGCGCTCTTGCAGCAGCTGGCGCTCGAACTGGCGTTCACGGAACCCTCGGCCGCCGCGGCTCCGGTGCCGGCCGTGGTCATGCGTCGCTCCGCGGCCCGCCGCGCGCGGCCCCCACCATCGCCTCGAGCGCGGCCGCCACCTCGCGGAGGCTCCCCGCCTGCGCGGTGAGTTCCTCGGCCGCCGCCGAGCCCTGCTCGGCGCCCGCCGCCGCCCGCAGCGTGGCCTGCTCGATGCGGCCCAGCGACTCGCCGATGCGGCCCACCGCCTGCTGCTGCTCGCCGCTGCCGCGGCGGACCGCGGCCACGAGCTCCTGCACGTCGGCCGAGCGGCGCACGACCCCGTCGATCGCCGCCACCACGTCGCCCACCTGCTGCTGGCCCGCCCGCGTGCGGCCGATCGACTCCTCGATGAGGGTGGCCGTCTCGCGCGCGGCCGCGGCGCTCCGCTGGGCCAGGGCGCGCACCTCGTCGGCCACGACCGCGAACCCCTGCCCCGCCTCGCCGGCCCGCGCAGCCTCGACGGCGGCGTTGAGCGCGAGGATGTTGGTCTGGAAGGCGATCTCGTCGATGGCCTTGTTGATCTTGGAGATGCGGGCCGAGGCGTCGTCGATCGCGCCCATCGCCGTGACCAGGCCGCGGAGCCGCTCCTGCGTGGTGGCGAGGTCGTCGCGCTCGTGCTCGACCTGGTCGGTGGCCGACTGGGCGCGCCGCAGGTTGTCGGTGGCCATGCCGCTCACCTCGCGGGCCGACGACGTGATGTGCTCCACGGCCGCCACCTGCTCGGCGGAGCCGTCGGCGTGCGACCGGCTGGCCGCCGCCACCTGCGTGGCCCCGGCTGCGACGTAGTCGGCGCTCGTGGCCAGCTCGCCCACGGCGCGGCGCAGGGCCCGGGCGTGGCCGCGCAGGCCGAGCCCGGCCAGCAGCGCCGCGGCCGCGGCCAGCCCGATGCCGGCCAGGAGCATGGCGTCGCCGCGCCGGCGGGCCGTGGCCACCGCGGCGTCGACCCGCCTGGCGAGCAGGGCCTCGAACTCGGCGATCGGCTTCATGATGGCGGCCTTGTGGGCGTGGTAGGCCGCGTCGTGCATGAGCCGCCGGGCCATGTCGGCGTCGGGAGGGCCCTGCTTCGTCCAGCCCCCCTGCCCGTCCGCAAACTGCCCCTTCACCGCGTGCATCGCGATCTCCTCGGTCGCGACCAGCGCGTTGGAGTTGTCCTCCGACTCCTCGAGCTTGGCGAATTCGGCGGCGGTGAAGCCCTGCCGCTGCATGAGCGCGCGGAGGGCCACCGTGCGGCCGTCGGCCCGCGGGGCGACGCCGTTGCGCACGTCGAGCACGCGGCGGAACTGCCGCTCGTAGTCGGCGTCGCCGGTGACCACGTAGGTGCGGGCCAGGCGGGTGAGTTCGTCGGAGCTGCGGCGCAGCTCGTCGGCCAGCCGCAGCGATTCGAGCCGGTTCTCCTGCGCGCGGTGCACGCTCCGCTGGCTGGCGTAGGACAGCACCGCCAGCGCCACGAGCAGCAGGATCGGACCGAGGGTGGCCAGGTGCAGCCGCTGAATCGTGTTCATGACATCCCACGCTGGACGGGCCGGAACCCCGGGCTCCACCGCGAGTGTAGTTCGCGATTCGATCCCCCGGCCGTGGGCGGCGGGGCCGCCCCGGCAGGCCGCCACGCCGCATGCACGGCGTCGGACGACCCGCACGGTCCGCACGGCCGGCACGACCGGCGGCGGGTCGCCGCCATGTCCCTCTCCGGATGGCAGGGCGATACACTGCGGCCCGGCAGGGCGGCTTCGTGCCGGCAGGCCCGCTCCCTCGCCGGAAGCCGCACCGGAGGACTGCTCCGCATGACGTTCGAGAGCCTCGCGCTCTGTGCCGCCATGCTCGCCGTCGCCGGCGGCGCGGCCGCCGCCGACGGGCCGCTCGTGATCGCGCACCGCGGCGCGAGCGGCTACCTGCCGGAGCACACGCTCGAGGCGGTGGCCATGGCCCACGCGCAGGGCGCCGACTTCGTCGAGCAGGACGTCGTACTCACGAAGGACGGCGTGCCCGTGGTGCTCCACGACCTCTCCCTGGAGGCCGTCACGGACGCGGCCGAGCGGTTTCCCGACCGCGCGCGGGCCGACGGCTGCCGCTACGCCCTCGACTTCACGCTCGACGAACTGCGGCGCCTGCGGGTGCACGAGCGGCGCGACCACAAGACCGGCCGGCAGAAGTATCCGGCACGGTTTCCCGCCGACGCCGGCGACTTCCGGATCGCGACGCTCGCCGAGCATCTCGCGCTCCTCGCCGGGCTCGAGCGGAGCACCGGCCGGCGCGTGGGCGTGTACACGGAGATCAAGCATCCCGCCTGGCACCGCCAGGAGGGGCGGGACGTCACCGCCGCCACGCTCGCGGTGCTCCGCGCGCACGGCCACGACGGCACCGGCTCCGCCTGCCGCCTGCAGACCTTCGACCGCGACGAGGTGCGGCGGCTGCGGCACGACCTGAAGTGGCCCGGCGGCCTCACGCTCCTGGTGGGCGAGCCGCCCCGCGGCGCGGCCGGCGGCCGCGACCCCCTGCTCGAACCCGGGGCGCTGGCCGCCATCGCCGCCGACGCCGACGGCCTCGGCCCGCACATGGCCCGCGTGGTCGGCCCCGACGGCACGCCGACGGGGCTCGCGGCCGCCGCCCGCGCCGCCGGCCTCGTGGTCCATGCCTACACGCTGCGCCGCGACGACCTGCCGCCCTTCGCGGATTCCACCGCGGCCGCCCTCGAGGCGCTCTGCGGGGCCGCCGCGATCGACGGCGTGTTCACCGACTTCCCCGACCTGGCCGTCGCGTGGCGCCGCGACCGCCGCTGATGCCTCCGCGCGGCGGCGGCCATGGTCCCGCCGACCCCGTCTCGGCATACTGTCGCCCCGGGGGAACTCGCGCATGGACCGGATCCCAGACCTTTGGCTGCGGCCGCCCCGTGGCGTGCGACCGCGCGACCTCGGGATCAGGGCGTGCCTGGGCGCGGCGGCGCTCGCCGCGGTGTGCCCGGCCGGCGGGGCCGAGCCGCAGCCGGCCTCCGTGCAGTCGATTCCGCTGGGGGCGGCCCGCATCGACGTCATCACCTGGGACTATCCGCCGCCGGCGGGCGGCCGCGCGGCCGATGTCGTGGTCTGCAGCCTCCACGACGACGAGAACACGGCGGTCGAGGCGGCCGCCATCGTGCTCGCCGAGCGCGGCGGCCGGCTCACGGAGGTGCGGCACAGCGGCGCCCGCGAGGTCGTGTTCCGGCTCGACGGCCACGAGTTCCGCTTCGACCCCAACCGCATCTTCACGCCCGCGGGCCGGCGGGCCACCCTCGAAAAGCTCTCCGCCTGGACGCCCGAGGCCGACGAGGCGGTGCGGGCCTTCGCCGACCACCTCGCCGCCGCCCACCGGCTGACGCGGGCGGCCACGGTGGTGGCCGTCCACAACAACACGCCGGACCGCTACACGGTCCGCGACTATCTCCCCGGCGGGCCGCTGGCCGCCGACGCGGCCGACGTGGCGGTCCACGCCGGCGTCGATCCCGACGACTTTTTCTACGTCACCGACCGCGGCCTCTTCGAGGCGCTCTCGGCCAAGGGCCGGCAGGTCGTGCTGCAGGCGGAGGCCAGCGTGGCCGACGACGGCTCCCTGTCGGTCGCCTGCGGGAAGAACGGCATCCGCTACGTGAACGTGGAGGCGGAGCACGGCCACCGCGCGGAGCAGGCCGCGATGCTCCGCGACCTCCTGGAGATCCTCGACGCCATGCCTCCCGCGCCTCCCGCGGCTCCGGTGCCCCCGGGGCTCGAGCTCGTCGACCTCGCCGCCGTCGACCCCACGCTCGTGATCGACGCCCGCTACGCCACGGCCGACAACCCGGCCGCCGAGCGTCTCTATCCGGCCAACGTGCTCTACCTCGAGCGCTCGGCCGCCGACCGGCTCGCGCGGGTGCAGGCCGGCCTCCGCCGCCGCGGTCTGGGACTCAAGGTGTTCGACGGCTACCGACCGCTGGCGGTGCAGAAGGCGCTGTGGAAGGCGATGCCCGACCCCCGCTACGTGGCCGACCCGGCCACGGGCTCGCGGCACAACCGCGGTTCCGCGGTGGACGTCACGCTCGTCGACGAGTCGGGCCGCGAACTGCCGATGCCCACCGCCTTCGACGAGTTCAACGAGCGGGCGCATCTCGACTACCATGACGGCCCTCCCGACCGGCTGGCCAACCGCGGGATCCTCCAGGAGGCGATGCGGGCCGAGGGCTTCATTCCGCTGGCCACGGAGTGGTGGCACTTCGACGCGCCGGAGTGGGAGCGGTTTCCGGTGATGGACCTCAATCCCTGGCCGGCCGCGCTGTTCCCGGACCGGCGGACGGGGGACGACGGGCGGGACTCACGCTGAACGGACCGCGGGCACCATTCGCAGAGAAGAGAGGAAGGACACGATGCATCGACGCACGAAGACGCTGGCGATGACGGCGTGGACGCTGGCGCTGGCCGTGAGGGCCGGCGGCCTGGCAGGCTGCCGGCGGGGTCCGGCCGCCGTGAAGCAGCCGGCGATCGATCCCGCGGCGGCCGGCCGCGCGGCGCTTTCGGCATACGACACCGACGGCAACGGCACGATCTCGGGGAAGGAACTCGACGCCTCGCCGCCGCTGCGGGCGGCGCTCGAGCGGCTCGACACCAACAAGGACGGCGGCGTGTCGGCCGACGAGGTGGCCGAGCGGGTGAAGGCCTGGAAGGCGATGCAGACCGGGCTGGCCTCGTGGCGGTGCCGCGTGACGCTCGACGGCCAGCCGCTCACGGGCGCCCGCGTGGTGCTCGAGCCGGAGCCGTTCCTGGGCACCCACATCAAGCAGGCCAGCGGCGACACCAACCCCTTCGGCGACGTGAGCCCGTCGGTCGCGCGGGAGGAGCTCCCCGATCCGTCGCTGCCGGGAGGCGTGCATTTCGGACTCTACCGCGTGCGGATCACCAAGGCGGCCGGCGGCAAGGAATCGCTGCCGGCCCGCTTCAACGCGGAGACGAACCTCGGGTGTGAGGTCGCCTATGACGAGCCGAGCATGAAGAACAACGACGTCCGCATCGAGCTGGAGACCAAGCCCTGACGGCGGACGGTCTCCGCCGCGACGCGGAGTCCCCGGGCTGCCGCCCTGGGGCTTGCATGGGGCAGCGCCGTCTCCCCGGGCTGCCGCCCTCCGTCCTTATTCAAGCCCCCGGCGGAAGCCGGGGGACTCCGGGTGGCCCCGGCTCCCGGCCCCCATGCCGATCGAGCCCGCATGCCACCACCACGTCACTGGCTGAGCGACGCGGCCTGTCCGTCGAGCCGGCTGGCCAGGAACCGGTGCACGACCGGGTCGATCGCGTACGAGACGTTCTGCACCGAGCCGTCACACATGGCCATGTTGAGGCCGGCGGGATGCGCACTGCCGAACGCCAGGAAATTCGGATTGTCCACGCCCGCCATGTCCTGCCGCGGCTGAAAGTCCTGCTGCTGGTAGGGACTCGACGGGTTCCACGCCACGCGGTGGCTGTCCCACTCGTAGCCGGCCCACACGGCCTGGTTGTCTCCATACCTGCCGTTGCCGGGCAGCAGGTCTGAATAGCCGTTGGGGCTCAGGAACTTCTCGCCGATCAGGTACGTCTTGCTCGCACCGTCGAGAATGTCCTTCATCCCGATCTTGCTGCGGTAGTAGATGACACCCGTCTGGAAAAACTGCGTCTTCGGATCGGCCGTGTTGGTCCAGGCGAATCCCGGCGCCGCCGCGTAGTTCGCCGGCATCGCGAAACTTGCGGAGAAGCCCACGGCGGCATGGTTGAGCGAGTCGCCCGAGTTGGCCGCGTAGTCGGCCTTGGCGACTCCCGGCAGGCTCGACACCCACGTCTGCACCTTGAGCGACGTCCAGTCGACCGGATACGTGCGTGACGGCCGCCGCGAGGGGCAGTGGAACATCGGCAGTGACGTCTGGTGCAGCTGCGTGCTGGCGGCGCGGTAGGCGGAGGACGTCGTGGAGAGTCCCTTGCCCATGTCGGCGAGCACCTGCTGCTCGATGAAGGGCAGCAGGTTGTAGAACCAGCTGCCGGGCTGATCGGGACCGAAGCCGCGGCTCGGCTCGGCGGTGTACCACGCGCCCCACCCGCCCGACGGCAGCGCCTTGTGCGCGTCGAGGTGGGTCATGCAGCCGAGCGCCATCTGCCGCAGCTGGTTGCGGCACTGCGTCCGCCGAGCCGATTCTCGCGCCGATTGCACGGCCGGCAGGAGCAGGCCGATCAAGACCGCGATGATCGCGATCACGACCAAAAGCTCGACGAGGGTGAACCCCGCGGCCGGCGAGTGACCCAGGCGCAGTCGATCCTTGCGCAGCGATGCCATGCAACTGCTCCGGAGATCCGTGGAAAGTCACGTCCGCCCCGGTCGAAGAATAGCGTAAGTCGCCGCCCCAGGGCGACCGCGTTCCAATCTGCATTTCAGTTCGCGGGCGTTTTGGCTGGTTTTGCCAGCCCTGGCCGTACGGCCAGGCTCCGTGCACCAAGGGCGGGACAGCCTCCGCTGCAACGACGTCTTGCGCCTCGGGACCCTTGAGCATCCGCGGGCGACGTCGCGCCGATACGAGGCTTCGCAACCGGTCCAGCATTCGACTGTTGTCTGGCCATCCACACCCGTTCAATACACGCTGATTTCACCAGACTGGCGAAATCATTTCGCACAAACAGCGAAATAATTCGTGCTTTTCGGGAAATCACTCACTGGTTTGGTGAGGCGTCCGCATGGCCTCGGCCTATGGGATTTCCGGGGTTCATGGCCGAATCATGAGGCACGAGGCTTTCAAGGTCGACGGCTACGGCCGGACGACCATGTTTGGCACACCGTTCGCTCCCTCGGCCCGACGAGTGGGGAGCATCCGTCCGTCGCGGGCTCCCGGCCATTCACGAGATTCGCCAGGGGGCTTGCCGTGATGACATCGAACGTGAAGACATCGAAGTTGATCCGCCGACGCGTGGGCCTCGGTGGTGCTTTCGCGTGCATGCTTGCCGCGGCCGTCTCGGGCACGGCGCCTGCGCAAGTCACCACGGTCGATGTCAACAATGCGGCCAACTGGACAACGGGAACGGGCGCCGGAGCCAATTCGTCGGTGACATATGGCTTCGACTACAGCACGGTCGGCATTCCGCAGGCTCCGGGATCGTCGAACACCCTTGCCATGGTGCTGAGGTCGAACACGAACACAAGTGTATCGGCCGCGCAAGGCATTACGGTCTCGCCCAACGGCGTGAACCTGACAGGCGATTACATCGTCCGCGCGATGATCTGGGGCAATACAATCGGCGGCTGGACGACCGGCGCCGCGCTGTCCGCCAGCACCGGCGCCACGCAGTTTGTAGGGCTTGGCGTGGGCTACACAGGCGGAACGCTGTGGCGGGCGGGAGCAACGACAGGAGGGGGCAGCGGCGTCTGGTTTTCCTCTGCGATCGAAGGCGGATTCGGTGGGGCAAGCGCGACACTCCGCGACTATTCCGCTTTCACGGGGAGCGGTGCGGTTGCAGGGAACTTTGTCACCGCTACAACGGCCTATTTTGCGAATGCCAGCGGCACGATTCCGCAGGACAACAACAATCCGTACTATCAGACAGCCTTTCCCGGACAAGTCGTCAATACGATTAACGGCGGCGCGTGGGCGACCATTCAAAACCAGACGGCTTTGACCGGCACGACCACGAATGGCGTTCCTGGCATGGCGTGGCGGGAGTACACGATCGCCCGTACCGGCTCGACGGTGACCTGGTCCATCAGCGGAACTCCGATCGCAACGCTGTCCGGGACCGGTCTGACTCTGGACGGGGCGACTTCACTCACGTATTTCGATGCCACGGCGGGTGTCGCGACTTCACCGAACCTCGTGTTCGGTCTGGTGTCGAGTTACAGCGTCGAGGTCGTGCCTGAGCCCTCGTCGATCGCGCTGACCGTCGTGGGCATCTCCGGCGCTGGCGTGGTCGCGCATCGACGCCGCCGGCGTCGGCAGGTGAGTGCGGCTCGCGGCTGACATGGTCCGCATGTGGCCGGCCGCATGCGTGATTGAGTCCGACTGCGGCATGTGCGGGGGAACGACACCGACTGACGATGAATCGCGCATGCGCGAGTTCTCGCGCGTGCACTGACAGGGAATCCCGATGGAGGTGAGTGCCATGCTGCGACATTTCGTGATAGGGTCTGCGGCTGCGGTCGCCATGCTGCTCGCGCCGGGGCTCGCGACCGCCCAAGTGTACTTCACCGAGAATTTCGAGGACGGCAACGCCGCCTCGCGCTGGACCGTGTCACAGGCGGGCGGCTCGAACCTCTCGAACTTCGCGTTCGACTACTCGACCGTCGGCATCCCGGTCGCACCCAGCGGCACCGGTTCGATCGGCCTGTATCTCGACGCGAACACCGGGCCCACCGGAGCGGCCAGTTCGATCTTGGCTTTTCCGAACGGCCAGGATTTCACTCCCAACTACACGCTGGCTTTCGACCTGTGGATGAATGTCCAGGGCGTATTCACCACCTCCACTCAGTACGCCGTCTTCGGCGGCGGACACACCTCCACGGCGGCTCAGGTGCCGACGTCCACCGGCGGCCCGAGCCCCAACGGCATCGATTTCGCCCTGACCAACGACGAGGACGCCGCGCGGGATGTGAAGGTTTTCGTCAACGGTGTCGAGCGTACGGGAACGACGCCGACGACCGCGGGCGGCTACGCCCGATCCACGGCTGCTACTGGACCACAGGATGAGAAGGCCGCGCCGTATGCCTTCGCATTCACCGGCGCCAAGCCCATGGATCAGTGGCTGGAGGTGGCGGTGACGGTCACATCGACGCTGTCGACCTGGACGATCAACGGCAACACATGGGCTCGTACGCTGGCCACGACCGGCTCCGGCAACATCATGATCGGACTGTACGACCAGTTTTCGTCGATCGCACCGACGAGCGTCTTCACCGTGTACGACAACGTCCGCGTGACCGCGCCGGTGGCGACGCCTACCGAGTTGCGCTGGTCAGGTGACGGCTTGACGGCCGGCGGCAACGGCGACTGGGCGAACATGGGCCGGTCATGGCTCGGCTTGTCGGGGTCGGTGCCCTGGAACTGGGCGCTGCCGGCCATCTTCGAGGGCACCGCGGGCACGGTGACGATTCCGACCGGCGTGACCGCCGGCGGCGGCCTGCGATTCCTCAGCGACGGCTACACCATCACATCGGGCACGCTCTTTTTGGGTGCAACGTACACCGATAACCAGATATTCGACCCAAATGCGATCGCGACGGTCGACGTGCCGGCTGGCATGACGGCCACGATCGCGTCGCTCGTCCGCGGCCGGCAGGGGCTCACCAAGACCGGAACCGGCACGCTCGTGCTCCAGAACGCGGCCGCCATCGGCGGCACGACGCTCATTTCCTCCGGCACGCTGCGATTGGAGGGCGCCGGCACGATCGTGTCGAACGCTGGGGCGAGCACGATCAACGTCGCTTCGGGTGCCGTGTTCGACGTGTCGGCCGTCAGCCCGTTCCTGGTCGGCCTCTCGAGCAGCAACAGCCGGCTCACCGGATCGGGCACGGTGGTGGGGGATATCGCGGTCAGTACCTTCGGCCGTCTGCAGCCCGGCGCAGGTCCCGGCAACCTGACCGTCACCGGCAACACGACGCTCGGGTCCGAAGGCGTCTACAACTGGCAGATACAAAACGCCACGGGCGCCGCGGGCACCACCAACGGCTGGGATCTGCTGACGGTCGGCGGCACCCTCAACGTCGACGTGCTTTCTGGCGCGCCCTTCCAGATCAACCTCTGGAGCCTCTCGAGCACGGGACCCGACGTGAGCGGCTCCGCGGTCAACTTCAGCCCCACGCAGAGCTACACCTGGAAGATCGCCACGGCGGCCGGCGGGATCACGAACTTCGCGGCCGACAGGTTCGTGATCAACGTCTCCGCGACCAACGGCTCGAATGGCTTCGTCAACGCGCTCTCGGGCGGCACGTTCAGCATGACGCAGACCGGCAACGATCTGAACCTCGTGTTCACGTCGACCTTCGCACCGGGCCCCGATCCCAATCCCACCACGCTCACCTGGTACGGCGACGGCGTGAACCCCGGCGGCGGCGGCACGTGGACGACGACGGGCACCACCTGGTTCGACGGCACGACCGTGCGGCCCTGGGTACCCGGTGCCAAGGCGATCTTCTCGGGCACCGGCGGCACGGTGACGCTGGACTCGGGGCTCTCGGCCAACGGCGGCCTGCAGTTCACCTCCACGGGCTACACGCTCACCGGGGCGGGCCTGGTGCTCGGCGGCACGTCCAACGGCGTGGAGGTGGGCAGCGGCTTGAGCGCCACGGTGGCGACGGTGCTCTCGGGC
>JBJTIV010000376.1:0-2701 GCA_046095145.1 Planctomycetaceae bacterium | reverse complement strand
GCGAGCCGGCCGCGCCGCACGACGCCGAGGCCGACGCGCCCCCCAGCATCATGCCCGGCATGGAGGGACCGCCGCCGCCACCCCCCCTCGAGCCCGAGTGCGGCCGGCGCGGCGGCGGTGGCCGCCGGCGCGGGTCGGGCGAACGGCAATGCCGCCGCGGGCGAGGGCGGCACGTCATCGTCGGCCGGCGGTGCCGCCGGCACGAAGGAAGGATCGTCTTCCGGATCATCCGGCTCGGCTGGTGCGTCCGGCGCAGCTGGCTCGTCCGGCTCGGCTGGTGCGGCGGGTGGCGTGGCGAGCAGGGTCGCCGCAGGCTCGAGCGGCGGTGTCGGCGGCGGTCAGTCCATGCCGGGCATGATGCAGGGCGGCGCGTCGGCCTCGGCGTCGTGCGGCGCGGCCGGCTCGCGCGCCGGCACCCGCGGCAGCACCTGGGCGAGCCTGGCCACGGCCGAGCGGCCGGTCCCGCTCACGCGGCCGATCCGCGTCGAGTGCGCCGCCGACGAATTCCGCGTCTTCGACGACGGCGGCGCCCACGTGGAGACCCGCATCCCGATCGGCACGCGGACCGCCGACGCGGTCGACCCGCTGGTGCAGACCGTCCACGGCCGCGTCGGTCGCTGGGGCCTCGCGGGCGACCGCATGTACTGGCGGCCGGAACTCGTGCTCTCGGAGACCGCCGACGGCCGGTCCCGCCGCGAGGACCTGGAGCGGCTGCTCGCCGACAGCGGCATCGACGTCCGCCGCGACGCGGCCGGCGGCGCCGTGCGCCCGCTGCCGCCCGTGGCCCGCTCGACCCGTTCCCTGCTGAATCGCTGACGACCCGAGGACGCGTCCCCATGCGCCGCCCCGCCGCCGAGATCGACACCGCCGGCCAGGATTCCTTCCTGGACGTCGTCTCCAACATCGTCGGCATCATGATCATCCTCGTGATGGTCGTGGGCGGGCGGGTGGCGCACCAGGCGGTGACGGCGCCCACGCCGGCGACCGCCGACCTCGAGCGCGAGCTGCAGTCGCTCGCCATCACCGTCGCCTCGGCCGAGAGCGAGATCGACGACGTGCAGCAGCAGGCCCGCACGGTGGCCGCGGCGGCGGCCGCCGTCACCGATGGCCGCCTCCAGCTTGCCACCGCCGTGTCGGCGGCGCAGGTGGGCCTGGCGCGGCTGGAAGAGGCGGCCGACGCGCGGCGCGTGGCGGCGGCGCAGGCCGCGGTGCGAGCCGAGGAACTCGACCGCGAGATCGCGGCCGTGGAGCGGGAGGCGGAGGCCGCCCGCCACGCGCCGGCGACGACCGAGGAGGTGCTCGCCTATCCCACGCCCATCGGCCGCACGGTCAACGGCGAGGAGATCCACTTCCGGCTCGCGGGGGGCCGGATCGCCTACGTGCCGCTCGAGGAGCTCTTCGACCTGGCGAAGCAGCGCACGCAGCGGCATTCCGGCTCGCTCGTGAACCTGCAGGCGCGGATCGAGACCGTGGGGCCGACGCAGGATTTCACGCTCGACTACGTGATCGAGACGCGTGTCGACCAGGCCCGCGGCCAGGTGCTCGTGCGGTCGCGGGAGTGGGTCGCGCGGCCGGCGGCCGCCGAGGTGGGCGAGCCGGTGGAAGCGGCCCTGGCCGGTTCGTCGCGGTTCCGGGGCGTGCTGGCCCGGGCGCAGCCCGACGCCACGATCACGCTGTGGTGCTATCCCGACAGCTTCGCGGCCTACCGCCAGGTTCGCGAGGAACTCCACCGGCTGGGCATCCCCACCGCGGGCCGCCCGCTGCCCGACGGCGCCCCGATCGGCGGCTCGACCGAGGGCAGCAAGTCGGTCGTGCAGTAGGCGCTCGCACACGGGCCTGCCGTGCGCGCCGCATCTGTGATGCGATGGGGTTGCCCGTGCCATCTCGCTCGGACGTTCGCTCCGGGCATCGTGCCAATCGCTCACTCTCGATGCTGCCTGCGCTGCGTCATCCTGGCAGCGCTGGCCAGCAACGCCGGCTCGACGGCACGGGCAACCCCTCTCCGAACACCGGGGCCCCCAGGTTCCATCCCCGGACGCGGGGTCTTCCGTCCCATGCAAGCCCCCGGCGGGAGCCGGGGGACTCCGGGTGCGCATGCCGGCCCGCGTCAGTACCGGTCTCGCCCACCAGCGCGGAGTCCCGTCGAGGAGGCGGAAAAGTCTAAGGCGGTATCGCCCAACGGCCCGGAGCCCCGTCGCTTCCGCTCCGGGCTTGGATGGGCGGATGCAGGCGTCATCACTCCGCCGTTGCGGCGCGGATGCTGGGCTATGGCCACGCACTTCGACGTCGAGCCACGGCGCTATGCGATTTCCGACACGCTGATCGCGATGCTCGCGATCGCGGTCGCAATCACCGCGATACGACGTGCCGGGTCGGCCTGCCATGTAGTGGGTAGGGTGTTGCGGCCCTGATCAAACATGGGTAGTCCCCCCCTGAATCCGTACGGATGCGGTTCTTCCAAGGCTGCCCGGAAGCCTGTTTCGACAACGTGTGTTTCTCAACAAGAAGGGTCTGCGATGCAGGGACCGAAGCTGAATGGTCGTCGGTGCGATGTGGCGAGGGGCCGCGTGGGGATTCGTGCAACGATGACGCTGATGGTCGCGTTCGCCGTCGGCACGTTCACAGCCGATTCGCTGCGAGCGGCGGACATCACGGGTTCGATCCTCGGGTCGGGCATCGGCGCCAATCCTTCCTCCGGGAC
>JBJTIV010000375.1:0-5386 GCA_046095145.1 Planctomycetaceae bacterium | reverse complement strand
GGCACCGCCTCGTCGTCCGCGGCGTGGCGGCCGTCGACGACCACGGCGCTCCTGGAGACGAGCGCGGCGGCGGCCGGCGCGCGGGCCGCGACGGCGGCCCGCAGGTCGCCCACGCGGCCACCCGGCCAGGGCAGCGCGACGCGTCGCGCCCCGACGGCCTCCGCGAGCCCGGCGAAGACGGCGACCTCGAGCGTCGGCGGCGGCTGGCTGCGGGGGTCGTCGTGCATCTGCCGGCTCCGGTGTCGCGCGGACCGCGCGCGTCAGCTGGTCGTCAGCCGCCCGCTCGGCCTCGTGAGCAGGTCGTCGAGGCCGTGCGGGCCGGGGCCGGCCGCGAGGCCGTAGGCCCGGGCCAGCAGCTTCACGGGATGGACCGTCGGCGTCTCGGTGCCCTGCTCCATTTGTATCCGGCACGCGCTGCACTCGGTAGCGCCCACGCCCTCGGCCCCGCGGAGCGCCGCCATCACGCCGCGGCCGATGCGGAGGCTCGTGCGGTAGTGCTCGCGGGCCAGTCCGAACGTGCCGGCCATGCCCGAGCAGCCCCGGTCGATCGCCCGCACGTCGAGCTCCGGGATCAGCCTCAGGAGCCGCTCGGCCGCCGTCACGGCCGCGCCCGACCGCACGTGGCACGGCGCGTGGTAGTGCACCCGCGCCGCCAGCGGCGCGAAGTCGAGCCGCAGCTGCCCGTCGCGGTGCAGCTCCCAGAGGAAGGTGGCGGCGTCGCTCGTGGCGGCGATGACGCGGTCCATGTCCTCGTCGTCGAGGAGCAGCGGATAGTCGTGCTTCAGACAGGTGACCGCCGCCGGCTCCGTGGCCACGATGCGGTATCCGAGCCGGACCGCCTCGGCGAGCACCTTCATGTTCGTCCGCGCCGCCCGCCGCGCGGCGTCGACGTCGCCGGCCGACACCAGCGGCATGCCCGCGGCCACCTGCCGCGGATCGATGAACACGCCGATGCCGTGCCGCTCGAGCACCTCCACGAACGACCGCACGAGCGCCGGATCGTGCCGGCGGGCGTAGGTGTCGAGGAAGTAGAGCACCCGCGGGCCGCCCCGCCGCGGCGGCTTCGTGAGGCCGCGGCGAGCCGCCCAGCGCAGCGTCTCGTTGCCGGTGAACCGCGGCAGCTTCCGGCCGCGGGCGATGCCCACCGCCTTCTCCAGGAGCCAGCGGGACCGCGGACCGGCGATGGCCCGGTTGGCCAACGGCGCCACTGCCCCGCCCCAGGCCGAGAGCGTATCGACCCGCGACAGGAGCCACTCGCCCAGGTCGAGCCCGTCGGCGGCCACGTGGGCCGCCTTGAGCTCCGTGACCAGCGCCGGGATGTCGACGCCCGCGGCGCACTCGGACCGGCACTGGTGGCAGTTGAAGCAGGTGTCGGCGAGCGCGCGCAGGTCGTCGCTGCCGAGCGACCGCGGCTCGAGGCGGCCCGCGAGCACGGCCGCCACGAGGTTCGCCTTCGCCCGGGGCGAGGCCTCCTCCGCGGGATTCTCCCGATACCGCGGACACATCCGCGTGCCGGCGGCCAGCGTGCGGCAGCTGCCGCACCCGTTGCAGGCATCGACCTCGTCGGCGAGCCGGTCGGCGGACCACGTCAGCACCGGCAGCGGAGGCGGCGCCGGCTGGGGCTCCGCGGTCGGCGGTGGCGTGAGCGTCGGACGGAACCGGGCCACGCCGGCATCGGCCGGCACGACCCGCCCGGGATTGAGAATGCCCGCCGGATCGAAGATCCGCTTCACCTCGGCGAACACCGCCGCGAGATCGGGGAACAGGCGGGCGAAGAACGGGGTCCGCGACAGGCCCAGCCCCAGCTCGCCCCCGATCGTGCCGCCGAAGCCGGCGACCTCCGCGTAGACGGCCTCCGCCAGTGCCTCGAGCCGCGGCCGCGCGTCGGCCGCGCGGGGATCCGCGTACGGCCGCACGTGCAACTGCCCGTGGCCGACGTGGCCGAAGACCATCGCCGTGAACTCGCTGCGCTGCAGCGCCTCCTGCACCCGCCGCAGGCATTCCGGAACGGCGGCCGGGGGCACCACGATGTCCTCGATGAACGGCACCGGCCGGACCGCGGCCCGCACGCCGGACAGCGTCGACACGGCCGTCCGCGAGAGATCCCAGAAGAAGGCCGCGTCGAGCTCGTCGGCCGCCCGTCTGACGTCGATGCAGCCGGTGCGGGGCCGCTGCAGCGTCGCGAGCGCATCGTCGAGTCGGGCCCCGCAGTCCCGCGCATCGTCGGCCGTGAACTCCACGAGCAGGCCCGCCTCGGCCACCGGCGGAATGAGCAGGTCGAACGCGGGCTTCGTGCCCCGCGCCAGGGCCAGGTGGCGCTTGTCGAACAGGTCGCAGGCGCTCGGCCCGAGGCTGCGGATCGCGAGCGCCGCTTCCGCCGCCCTGTCGAGCGAGTCGAAGAGCACGAGCCCCACGCTCGTGGCCCGGTCGGCCGCCGCCGTGCACAGCGTGGCCTCGGTCACGATGCCGAGCGTGCCCTCGGCGCCGCAGAGGAGCCGCGGCAGGTCCACGAACCCCGCGGCCTCGAGGTCGTGGAGCCCGTAGCCGCCGTGGGAGAGCCGCGTGGAGGGCTGGAACCTCGCGATCGTGCCCCGGTAGTCGGCGAGCAGCGCCGCCAGGCGGACGGCCAGGCCGCCGAGCCGCGTCGGCTCGGTGAGCCCGCCGGCACCATCGTCACCCTGGGCCGGCACGGGCGTGACTTCGACGATCGCGCCGTCGGCCAACACCACCTGCGCCGCGGCGAGCCGGCCGCGGACGGCGCCGTGCCGCAGAAACCGGCTGCCCGAGGCGTTGCGGCCGATCATGCCGCCCACCGTCGTGATCGCCGTGTTGCTGGGGTCGGGGCCGAACGTGCGGCCGAAGCGGCCGAGGTGGGTCTCGAGCTGGGCGGCCACGACGCCCGGCTGCACCCGCACCGTGCCCGAGTCGGCGTCGGTGCGGACGATGCGGCGCATGAACCGCGCGCAGTCGATCACCACGCCCGGACCGAGCGGGCCGCCGCAGATGCTCGAGCCGCCGCCCCGCGCGGGCACCGGGATGCCCCGCTCGGCGGCCCAGGCCACCGTCGCCGCCACGTCGTCGGCCGACCGCGGCCGCACCACCGCCAGCGGCGACACCTCGAACAGGCTCCCGTCGGTGGCGTAGAGGCCGCGGCCGGCGTCGTCGCCCACGACCTCGCCGGCGACGATCCCCCGGAGGTCCTCCTCGACCCGCGTGCGCTCCGCCATGAGTCACCTGCCGCCGGGGTTCAGGGAGGAGGCTCGGCCGCACCGGAGGCCATGCCGCCGGCGGCGAGCTGGCGGGCCCGGGCGGCGCCCTGCCGGTGCCGCTCGTGGGTCTCGAGGTCGAAGCCGCCGGACTCGTCGCACACGCCGTCGCCCCGATAGCGGGCGCCGCAGCGGTAGCAGACGAGGCACTCGGGCATCAGCAGGTAGAGCAGCACGTCGACGAGCGCCGTGGCGAACAGGATCGCGAAGGTGGGAACGAGCAGCCGCATGCCCCAGGTCACGCAGCTCGCCGCGAATCCCGCGACCACGATCGCCACGCCGAGCCGCTGCGGAAAGTCCTTCCGCGCGAAGAGTTCGCCGCTGGGGCAGACGAGGCAGCGCCGCAGCCGGGCCTGCCCCGCCCCGCCGGCCGACCGCCACTCGAGCGCCCCTGCCGGCACCGGCAGGCCGGCCCCGCACCGCGGGCAGTCGAGCGCGGACCGCTCCTCGACGCGGTCGAGCGTCGCGGTGGCGGAGCAGGCCGGACAGGCGAAGGTGATGCGCATGATGTCAGGTCGCGGCGGCCAGCAGCTGCGCCGTCAACTCTCCGAGGATCGCGGCGAGGCAGGCCACGTACAGGATACCGGTGGCGCTCTGCGTATTGGGGATGTCGAGGGTCTGACGGGCCATGATCAGCAGCACGGGCAGCCCGACGAGGCCCGCGAGCCAGCGGAGGGCCGCCAGCGCCAGCGTGGCGGCATCCGCGGTGCGCCACGACGCTGCCAGCCGCGGCGTCTCCACGACCAGGGCCACGAGCAGGCAGGCCGCCCAGGCGGCGAGCGCCTGGTCGATCGCCCGTCGCAGGGCGGCCACGCTCATGCCCGGGGCGTTGAGGTACCAGTGGCCGAGGAGCATCGCGTGGACCGTGAGGCCGACGACGAGGCCGGAGAGCAGCGCCCCGAACACCGCGGGCGAGCCCGTCGATCCGCCCGCCGCGAGCACCGTGGCGACTCCCATGAGCAGGGCCGTGACCGCGACCAGCGCGAGGCCCGGGCGGCGCTTCTCGCCGAGCCACGCCACGCTCGCCAGCCACGCGGTCACCGCCGCCGCGGCCGGCAGCGGCCACGCGCCGCCGGCGGCCGGCGCGAGCAGGGCGGCGAACGTGGCCAGCCCCATGATCACGAGACTGTTCACCCGGAAGAAGCCGGCGGTCACCGCGGCGGGCGACGTGATCACGAGCCCCGCCGCCAGGCCCCAGCCGAAGCGAGCGAGAAAGTCGAGGAGCAGCCGCATGGGTGTCGCGTCCGGGAGGGCGTCGGGCCCCGGGCCACCCGGAGCCGCCGTGGCCGGTCAGCTGGTTCGCCCGCCGTAGATCAGCGACATCACCTCCGCCCGGCTCGACACGTTGGCGCGGAACACGCCCTTCATGGCGCTGGTCACGCACACGCTGCCGGGCTTGCGCACGCCGCGGACGGTCATGCACGTGTGGGTGGCCTCGACCACCACCGCCACGCCCTTGGCCCCGAGGTCGTGCTCCAGGTAGTCGGCGATCTGCTCGGTCATCCGTTCCTGCACCTGCGGCCGGTGTGCGACGGCCTCCACGAGCCGGGCCAGCTTCGAGAGGCCGAGCACGCGGCCGTCGGGCAGGTAGCCGATGTGAGCCCGGCCCATGAAGGGCATGAGGTGGTGCTCGCACACGCTGTTGAAGTCGATGTCCTTCACGAGCACGATCTCGTCGTACTTCTCGGTGAAGGCCTTCCGCAGGTGGATCCGGGGGTCCTGCCGCAGCCCGGCGAACAGCTCAGCATACATCCGTGCCACGCGGGCCGGCGTCTCGAGCAGGCCCTCGCGGTCGGGATCCTCGCCCACGGCGAGGAGAATCTCGCGGACGGCCTTCTCGATGCGGCCCTGATCGACGGCATGGTGCTGCGACATGCGACTACTCTACCAGCCGTCACGTGACGGCTGCGGGGCCGTCAATTCGCGGAGAAGTCGGGCGGGAACACCCGGCGGGTCGCGGCCGGCGCGGGTCGCGAGGCGATCGCGTCGAGCAGCAGCCGCGTGCGCGCGAAGACGTCGCACTCGGCCAGCAGCCGCATCTTCACGTCGAGGCCCAAGATCCCCAACGCCTACGAGCAGCTCGACCAGCTGCTCGGCAGCCAGATCACGCTCGGCATGCT
>JBJTIV010000374.1:0-7908 GCA_046095145.1 Planctomycetaceae bacterium | reverse complement strand
CGCCGCAACGGCGCCCGCCGCCCCCCCCCCCCCGGCGGCCCACGCCGCCCCCGCCTTCGGCGCCGGCTGCCCCCGCCGCCGCGCCGCCGCGGCCGCGGCCGGCCCGCGAAGCCGCGCCGGTCGCGAGTCCGGGCGACGTGGCGGACGACGCCCGGGCCGAGCCCGGCGACGTCGTGCCGCAGGCGGTCGGGGAGGATGCCGTTGGGTGAGACGCGCGGTGCCATCGAGCGGCTCGTCGACTGGTTCGCGGAGCTGCCGGGCGTGGGCCGCAAGACGGCCGAGCGGCTGGCCCATCACGTGCTGCGGATGCCGCCGGCCGAGGCGCTCGCCTTCGCCGACGCGATCCGCGCCGTCAAGGAGAGCCTGCGGCCCTGTCGGCAATGCTTCAACCTCGCCGAGCAGGAACTCTGCGACGTGTGCCGCGACCCGCGGCGCGACGCCGGACTGTTGTGCGTGGTGGAACAGGTCCGCGACCTCCTCGCACTCGAGAAAGCCGCCGCGTACCGCGGGCTGTACCACGTGCTCCAGGGCCGGGTGGCGCCGCTGGAGGGCGCCGGGCCGGAGTCGCTCACGCTCGATGCGCTCGAGAAGCGGGTGCGGTCGGGCGCGGTGCGCGAGGTGATCATGGGCACCACGCCCAACGTGGAGGGCGACGCCACGGCGCTTGCGGTCGCGCGGCGGCTGGAGGGACTGCCCGTGACGATCACGCGACTGGCACGCGGACTGACGGTGGGGGCGACGCTCGAGCAGGCCAATCGCGAGATGCTCGCCGACGCGATCCAGGGGCGGCAGGCCTTCTCCTAGTCTGCGCCGCGACCTCGGGCCGCGCGGACGAACGCCGCTGGCTCCTCGTCGATCGACCCGGTAGTGTCCCGCCCGGTCGAGTTTTGCCCGTGGGCCCTCGACCGTCCGCCCTAGACGGTATTCTAACGGTGGGGTGCGCGGCCGCCAGTGGGCGGCACGCGGGCCCGTGGAGGTGATGCAGATGCGGATGTCGTTCGGCCAGGAAATGCGGATGGCGCAAAAGCAGGTGCTTGCGCCGCGCATGATCCAGTCGATGGAGATCCTGCAGTTGCCCGTGATGGCCCTCGAGGAGCGGATCGAGGAGGAGATTCAGAACAACGAGACGCTGGAACTCGACGACGCGGAGCCCGACGGATCCGCCGAGGCGGTCGCGGCGCCCTCCGAGACGACGCCGGAGACGGCGGAGCGGACGGTCGACGAGCAGCCGCTGATCGTCGACCAGGACCACGCCAACCAGGCCGACTTCGAGCGCACCTACGACTGGGCGAGCGAGTACCCCGACAGCGACGACGACCGCAGCAGGCCTTCCGCCGCCCAGATCGAGCAGGCCGGCGACCGCTACCTCGACGCCATGGCCAACATGGTCGAGCGGCCCGAGACGCTCTCCCACCACCTCGCCGACCAGCTCTCGAACTACGACCTCACCGACGCCGAGCGGGCCGCGGCGGAGAAGGTGGTGTTCAATCTCGACGCCAACGGCTACCTGACGCTGCCGTTGACGGAGCTCGTGGACCCCGACGGGCCGGCCGACCAGGTGGCGCTGCGGGAGAAGGGGCTGCGGATCGTGCAGAGCATGGATCCCCCGGGCGTGGGCGCCCGCGACCTCAAGGAATGCCTGCTCCTGCAGATCCGGCCCGACATGCCGCGGGCGCGGCAGCTGCGGCGGCTGGTGGCCGAACACCTCGAGGACCTCGCGGCCAACCGCCTGCCTCAGATCGAGCGGAAGATGGGAATCACGATTCCGGAGATCGAGCGGCTCCGCGAGTCGCTGCACGTGCTGCATCCCAAGCCGGGCGCGATGTTCATCGTGCCGGTCGTGCCGGCCGTCAAGCCGGACGTGTTCGTCGAGCAGGGAGCCGACGGCTGGAAGGTGCGGCTGGAGGAAGTCGACCTGCCGAACCTGCGCATCAGCCCCACCTACCGCCAGATGCTGATGGATCCGACCACGGATGCCGCAACCCGCGAGTACATCAAGCGGAAGATCAACGCCGCGCAGTGGCTCATCGAGGCGATCGAGCAGCGTCGCAGCACGCTCATCAAGACCGCCCAGGCGATCGTCGACCATCAGCAGCGGTTTTTGGTCGAAGGGCCCGAGGCGATCGAGCCGCTCAAGATGCAGCAGATCGCCGACCGCATCAAGATGCACGTCACCACCATCAGCCGCGCCGTCGACGACAAGTGGCTGCAGACGCCCCGCGGGCTCTATCCGCTCCGTCGGTTCTTCGTGGGAGGCACGAAGAGCGCCGACGGCGAGGAGGTGGCGTGGGACGCGGTGCGGGTGAAGCTCCAGGAGATCGTCGACGCCGAGCCGAAGGACGCGCCACTCAGCGACGACGACCTGGTCGACGAGCTCTCCAAGCGGGGCATCACGGTGGCCCGGCGGACGGTGACGAAGTATCGCAAGGCGATGCGGATCCCCAGTTCGCGACAGCGGCGCGACTGGAAGCTCGTGAAGCAGCCCGCGCCGGGCACCAACGGCACCAACGGCGTGCACGTGAACGGGGCGGGCGGGGTGAACGGCACGAACGGCGTGCACCCGCCGCACGAGGGCAATGGTCACGCGGACTCCGGCGACGAGGGCGAGCCCGAGTTCGAGGGCTGACCGCCGGCCGTGGCGGTCCGCAAGGCGGCCTTGCCGGTTTGCCGCGGGCCGCTGCACAATCCCGGTCCCCGCCGGAATCCCGCCCATGCGTTGCCCGTTCTGTCGCGCCGAGGACGACAAGGTTGTCGACTCGCGCCCCGGCGACGACGGGGCTTCGATCCGCCGCCGGCGCGAGTGCCTGGCCTGCAAGCGGCGCTACACCACCTACGAGCGGATCGAGCGGCAGACGCTGCTGGTGCTCAAGAAGGGGGGCGGCCTCGAGCCCTTCGACCGCGACAAGATCAAGCGGGGCCTCGCCCGCGCCTGCTGGAAGCGGCCGGTCGCCGAGGAGGACATCGAGGCCGTGGTGTCGGCGCTCGAGTGCGCCCTCTACGGGGAGCACGACGGGGAGGTGCCGAGCCCCGTGATCGGCGAGCGACTCATGGAGCTGCTGCGCGAGCTCGACCAGGTGGCCTACGTCCGCTTCGCGAGCGTCTACCGGGAGTTCAAGGACGTCCGCGACTTCGTCGACGAGCTCGAGCCGATCCTGGCGAAGGCCGAGCGGGACCAGGCCTGAGCAGGCGCGTGCGGTCTCCGTGGGGGCCTCGCGGATGCAGAAAGAGATGGATCACGTGCTCGAGCGCCAGTCGCCGCGCACGCCGCCTGTTTTCTCCTCCAGACGCACCTGCTCGATGGTCATGCCCGGGTCGATCGACTTGCACATGTCGTAGATCGTGAGGGCGGCGGCCGAGGCGGCCACGAGGGCCTCCATCTCCACGCCGGTGCGGGCCGTGGTGCGCACGACCGTCTCGATCGTCACGGCGTCGGGCTCCGCGAAGCCGATCACCGCCTCGACCGCGTCGAGGGGCAGGGGGTGGCAGAGGGGCACGATGTCGCTCGTGCGCTTGGCGGCCATGATCGCGGCCAGCCGGGCGGCGGCGACGGCGTCGCCCGTCTCGAGATCGCCCGCCCGGATCCGGCGCACGGTCTCGGGCGCCGCCCGCAGCCGGGCCGAGGCCCGCGCCGTGCGGAGCGTCACCGGCTTGCCGCCGACGTCGACCATGCGGATTCCGGAAGCGTCGTCCATCGGATGGATGATACCGGCCCGGTTGCCCACCCGCAGGAGTGTGACTCCCGTGAGGCACGCCTCGAGCGCGAGTGTTGATGGTGCGCGCCGTGCTCGTTCAAGCCCCCGGCGGCAGCTGGGGGACTCCGGGTGGCCCCGGTTCCCGGTTCGCATGCGGATCGAGCGCCGATGCCGAGCACGCTGCGACATCGTGGGGCATGGCAGACGGTCTCCGCCCCGACGCGGAGTCCCCGGGCTTCCGCCCTGGGGCTTGCATGCGCTTCCCCGGGTTTCATCGCCGCCGGCGGAGGTCGGCGAAGCCCGGGTCGGCACGATGCCGAGCCCGGGCGTGAAGATTCGGGCTGGGTTGCTCCCAGCCGGCGGAGGCCGGCCAGGCCCGGCTTCGCGGCGTGCACGGTCGCCTGGAGGGCGACCGCCTGCGAGGCGAGGGGCACCTTGGCTGCCCCCAGCCGAGCCAAGGCCGCGGGGGCCCGGGATGGCCCCGCGGGCGCAACAGACAGGCCGGCGTGCTTGGGCGACACGCCGGCCTGCGGTGATTCAAGGAAGGCCCGGTGCGTTTCCGGTCACACCAGTTCCTTGCGGGCGCCGATCAGCGTCCGCAGCCGCTCGGCGAGCAGGGCCACGTCGAAGGGCTTCTTGAAGCTCTCGTTGACGTGGGCCCGGTCGACCGTGATCTGCGACCCGTCGTCGGGCAGCAGCGCGATCACGATGGTGTCGGCATACTCCGCGTTGCGGCGGAGGTTCTGGCAGATCTGCTGGGCGTCGATCCGGCCGATCGAGTAGTCCACCACGATGCAGTCGGGGTGGAAGCTCTCCGCCTGGATGCCGGCCTCGAAGCCGCTGGCGGCGACCTGGATCTTGAACGACCGCTCGAGCGGCAGGTGCTTCTTCAGGTTCTCGATCAGGACCTGGTCCTGGCCGACGAGGAGCACCTTCGCCATCGCCTCGTCCTCGAGGTCGCCCAGCGGCATGCCGTGCTCCTTGAGGAACTTGATGAGGTACTCCCGCGGAATGCGGCGATCCTGGCTGCCCGGGATGCGGTACCCCTTGAGGCGACCGGAGTCGAACCATTTGCTCACCGTGCGGGGAGCAACCTTACAGATCTTGGCGACCTGGCCAGTCGTGAAAACCTTCATCACATGCACTCCCTGTGGGATCTTTCGTGTCCGGAAACGACATGGCCAGTCCGTCTCCCTGACGGGCGACGGGACAGAGCCCCCCTGTGACGCGGACCGCACACCCGTCGGGGACGACCGCGTCGTCGGGCCCCGGATGGGCCGGCCAGGAGCGCGGCGGGGGCGAGAAAGCCGGACCCGCGCGAGACACCCCCTGGAGGGCGACTCGCGCGGCGGCTTGCAGGACCCCCCCTGCTCCACACCCCGCCGCCATCGGGAAGCCCCGGTGACCGCGTGGCATGACCGTCCACGGGGTTAGATCGAAAGATCCCGTCGTGCGACTTGAACCGTTCTGCGCGGAAACGCCGGTGGCAACGGCCGCCCGCCCGGATGTCGCGGGGCCGCGTACCTGCGCGGAGGCCGGAAAACACGGGCCTTCAGGCCGCCCGGGCGGGGGTCGGGGCCGCCGCGGCCGCGGCCGACTCGAACCGCACCGACACCCGCTTCGACACGCCCGACTCCTCCTGGGTGACCCCGTAGAGCGTGTCGGCCGCCGCCATCGTCTTTTTCGAATGCGTGACCACGATGAACTGGGTGGCCGAGAGAAAATCGCGGATCACGCCCACGAACCGGTCCACGTTGGACTCGTCGAGGGCGGCGTCGACCTCGTCGAGCACGCAGAACGGGCTGGGCCGCGACTTGAAGATGGCCAGCAGCAGGGCCACGCAGGTCATGGTCTTCTCGCCGCCGGACAACAGCGAGATGGACCGCGGCTCCTTGCCGGGCGGCCGGGCGACGATCTCGACCGACGTCTCCAGCAGGTCCACGCCCTCCTCGAGGACGATGTCGGCCTGCCCGCCGCCGAACAGCCGCTCGAACAGGTCGCGAAAGTGGCCCCGGACGGTCTCGATCGTCTCGCCCAGCAGCCGCCGGCTCTCGTCGTCGATGCGGGTGATGAGCTGGGCGATGGACTCCTTGGCCTGGGTGATGTCGGCGAGTTGGGTCTCGAGCCCAGCCAATCGCGTGGCCAGCTCCTCCGCCTCGGCGAGTGCCTCGAGGTTGACCGTCGTCATCGCCGCGAGCTTCCGCCGCAGCTCCTCGACCTCGTCGTCGAGCGCGGCGCGGTCGGCCGGCAGGTCGGCGGGGGGCTCCGCCTCGGCCGCCGGGGGTCCGGCCTCCGCGGCCGCGATGGTCTCGATGTCGATGTCGTATTCGTCGCGGATGCGCTCCACGATCCGCGCCCGGCGGTGCCGCGCCTCGCCGGCCTCGAGTTCGCGGGCATGGACGGCCTCGGCGAGCTGCGCCGCCTCGGCGCGGCAGGCGTCGAGCGCGGCCGCCGCTCCGGCGCGCCGGGCGTCGATCGACTCGGACTCGGCGACCTCCGCATCCAATTACGACAGCGACCGCTCGGCGGCCGCGACGGCCTCGGCATGGGCGGCGCCGGCGGCGAGCAGCTCGAGCTCGTGGGCGGCGCGGCGTGCCTCCGCCTCCCGCACGTCGGCGCGGACCGCCTCCACGTCACGGTCGCGGGCGGCGAGTTCCGCGGCGGCCGTCGCCGTCGCCGCGCGGCACCGGTCGAGCTTCTCGGCGGCGGTCGCCTGCTCGATGCGCAGCCGCTGGATCTCCTCGACGATGGCGCCGCGGTTCCGCTCGACCGCCTCGATGGCGGACCGTGCCGCGGCCACCTCGTCGGTCGCGGCGGTGAACGCGGCGGCCGACGACGCGAGCACCTGCCCCGCGGCATGGCGGTCACCCGCGGCGGCGGCGGCCCGGTGCTCGGCCGCCTTGAGCGCCCGGTCCGCGGTGGTCGCCGCCGTCTCGGCGGCGTGACGCTCGCGGAGCACGCGATCGAGCTCGACCCGCGACGATGCGATCGCGGCCGCGGCCTCCCGCCGCCGCTCGGCGGCCTGCGCGAGGCCTGTCCGCAGCGTCTTGACTTCGGCCTCGAGCGCCTCGATGCGGGCGGTGGCGGCGGCGGTCGTGGCCGTGAGTTCGGCATGACGCGCGTCGAGCGCCGTGAGTTCCGCCCGCCTGGCCACGAGCCCGGCCGAGGCGGCCGGCACGCCGATCTCGAAGACCCCGTCGGCCGTCAGGCAGTCGCCCGACCGCGCGAGGAAGACCGTGTCCGCGGTGGCGGCGACGACCAGCGGCAGCGCCTGATCGATCCGGTCCACCACCAACACACAACCGAGCAGCCGCTCGAGGAGCGCGGCGGCCGGCGCGGTGCGCGCCATGTCGGCGGCCACGAGGCGGTCGAGGCGGCCGACGACGCCATCGGCCCCGGAGGGGTCGTAGTCACGGGGGGCCGCGGCCGCCGCGGCCACGAAGCCGATCCGGCCGCCCGCGTCGAGGACCTCGCGGCCCTGCGGGGTGTCGGCCCAGTCGGCATGCCAGCGGATCGCGTCGGCGAGCGATTCGACGACCAGGCTCTGGCCGCGGCCGCCCAGGGCGATGTCGACCAGCGCCGCCCACTCGACCCGGGCCTCGATGAGATCGGCGAGGGCGCCGGCCAGCCCCGGCACGCCGGCGGTGCCGGCCGCCAGGAGCCGGCGGGCCGCGTCGGACAGGCCGTCGTGCCGCTCGACCAGGTCGCGGAGCAGGTCGCGTCGCTCGCGGCAGGCCTCGAGCGTGGCCTTCCACCCCGCGAGCTCCCGCCACGCTGCCTGCACGGCCTCCGACTTCTCGTGCAGGTCGGCCTCGAGCACCTCGACGTGGCGGTCCACCTCGCCGAGCCGCCCCGCGAGCGCGTCCATGTTTCCTTCCCAGGCCGCCTGCGACTCCGCGAGCCGGGCCGAGTGGAGCCGGGCCGCGTCGACCGCCTCGCGCGCCGCATCGGCGTCGCGGCGGAGCTCGGCGACCCGGGCGGCGGCGGCCTCCTCGGCGGCCTCGAGTCGCAGCCGCTCCTGCCGGCGCGTGTCGAGGGTGGCCGTGGCCTCGTCGAGTCGCCGGCGCAGGGTGTCGGCGTCGGTGTGGGAGCCGCGGGCCACCCGCTCGCAGTCGGCGAGGCGGGCGGCGAGTTCGGCGACGGCGGCGGCGAGTGCCGCGGTGTCGTGCTCGGCGGCGGCGACGGCGGCGGCCGCCTTGCGCCGCGGGCGACGCCC
>JBJTIV010000373.1:0-2243 GCA_046095145.1 Planctomycetaceae bacterium | reverse complement strand
GGCGTTGTTGCTCATGAGCTCCGTGGACAGCAGCGCCACCAGGTACAGCGCCGCGAGGATGCGAGTGGGGTGCTCGCCGGCCTGCGCGATGGTGGCGCGGGCGATCGACTCCGCGAGGCCGGTCTTCTCCATGGCCCGGGCGAGGCCGAAGCTGGCCGCGATGAGCAGCAGCGACTCCCATTCGATCGACCGCCGCGCCTCGGTCGACGTGATGCAGCGGGTGGCCACGACCGCGCCGGCGGCCACGAGGGCCGCGGCCACCATCGGCACGAGGTCGAGGGCGGCAGCCAGCACCATCGCGGCGAGCACGGTGCAGGCGATCCAGGCCCGGTCGTGGCGGGGCGGCCCGCCGCCGGCCACCTCGCTGACGAGGTAGAAGTGGCGGCTCGACCGCTGCCGATCCAGGAATCCCGGGCCGGCCTCGAGCAGGAGGGTGTCGCCCGGCTCCAGCTCGATGTCGCCGATCTTCATGTTGAGCCGCTCGCCGTTCCGGGCCACGGCGATCACGACGGCGTTGTAGGTGGAGCGGAAGCGGCCCTCGCGGATCGTGCGGCCCACGAGCGGGCAGCTGTTGGAGACCACCGCCTCGACGAGCTTCCGCTCGTGCCGCGGGTCGTCGAGCTTGAACACCTGGTCGGTGGCGGGCCGCAGGCCGCGGATCTTCTGCAGTTCCACCACCGAGTCGATCACGCCCACGAACACGAGCCGGTCGCCGGCCTCGAGCCGCTCGGTCGGACCCACCGCCGGCAGGACGTGGCCGCCGCGGTCGATCTCCATCAGATACAGCCCGTCGAGGTGCCGCAGTCCCGCCTGCTCGATCGAGCGGCCGGCCAGCGGGCTGCCCGGCTCCACCAGCATTTCCAGCGAGTATTCGCGGGGGTCGTCGCCCGGGCTCATGGGCGGCCGGCGGTCCTTGAGCAGCGTGCGGCTGGCGACCAGCAGATAGCCCAGGCCGACCACGAACAGCGGCACCCCCAGCCAGGTGATGTCGAACATCTCGAGCGGCCTGCCGCGCTTCCCGGCCACCAGACCGCTGACGACCACGTTGGTGCTCGTGCCGATGAGCGTGCACAGGCCGCCGAGCACCACGGCGGCGTTCATCGGCATGAGCAGTTTCGAGACCGAGAGCCGGTGCTTCCGCGCCCAGTCGCGGATGGCCGGCACCATGAGGGCCACCACCGGCGTGTTGTTCATGAAGGCCGAGAGCACGCCCGGGCCGATCATGGTGCGGAGCTGCGCGGAGGCCAGCGACGTGGGCCGGCCGAGCACGCGGTCCACGATCACGGCCAGGGCGCCGGTCCGCTCCACGGCCGCCGCCACCACGAACAGCGCCGCCACGGTGATCATGCCCTCGTTGGCCATGCCCTTGAGGGCCTCGTCGGGCGTGAGCACGCCGGCGGCGAGCAGGAGCACCACCCCGCCGATCATCACCATGTCGGGCGCCCGCTGCACAAAGAGCAGGAGCGCGAGCACCGCCGCCACGACGGTCCCGGTGAGGGCCATCTGCCAGTGGTCGGCCAGCCAGGGCGCGACGGCGGAGAAGTCCATGCGGATCGGCTCTCGAGACGCCGGGGGCGGCGGGTCAGGATGGGCAACTTGCCCCATGGTGCCGTGGCGATGCAAGGTCGCCGGGGCGACGCCTCCCGGCCGATGGCATCCGGCCGAGGGCGTGCGGTAGTCTGCCAGGCAGCGTCCCGGCCGAGCGGGGCATCACGGAGGGGTTGAGGATGAGCGACGCCGCCGCGGCCCGCGAGCGCTTCACCGGCTACTACGCCGCCCCGCGGGCGCCCTGGGACATCGGCCGGCCGCAGCCCGCCTTCCTGGCGGCCGGCGACCGCATCGCCGGCCGCGTGCTCGACGTCGGCTGCGGCACCGGCGACCTGGCGATCTGGCTGGCCGCGCGCGGCAGCAGCGTGACCGGCGTGGATTTTCTCGCCGGGCCGTTGGCCGCCGCGCGGGCCAAGGCGGCGGCCGCGGGCGTGGCGGTGAACTTCCTGGAGATGGACGCGCTGGCGGTGGGCGAGATCCCCGAGCGGTTCGACGCCGTCGTCGACTGCGGGCTCTTCGACTCGTTCGACGACGCCCACGAACACGAGCCGGTCGCCGGCCTCGAGCCGCTCGCTGGGGCCGACCGCCGCCATGACGTGCCCGCCGCGGTCGATCTCCATGAGGTAGAGCCCTTCCAGTCCGCGAAGGCCGGCCTCCTCGATCGTGCGGCCCACGAGGGCGCTGCCATCCTCGAC
>JBJTIV010000372.1:0-4413 GCA_046095145.1 Planctomycetaceae bacterium | reverse complement strand
ATGCACCGCCGTCCCGATCTGGTGCCACCGATTGTCGATGATGCGGCCTTTGAGGCGGCGCAGAAGCTCTTGAGGGATCGCAAGCACGCGACGCGACGCCACGGCACCATCCGGCCGCTCTCAGGCCTCATACGCTGCATGAATTGCGGTAAGGGCATGTACGGCGATGGCGGGTGCTATCGATGCTCCACCGGCAGCCGCGGTGCTGACGGCAAGCAGTGCTCAGGCCGTCGCGTGCCGCAGAAGCCGCTGATCGAGATGATCACGGCCAGGCTGAAAGAGGAGTTCAGCACGCCGAAGGCGATGGCGGTGCTGCGGAGTCGCATCTCCAAATATGTCGAAGAGGCATTTGAGAAGCCGAAGGCTGACCCTGCCGTTGGCATTCGCAAGCAGATTGCCGAGCTCGATAAGACGCTCAGCGACGGCGCGGCCAGGCTTCTCATCGTGCCGCCAGGCCTGGTGCCAGAGATGTCGAAGGCGCTTGAGTCGGTGCGGCGAGATCGCGACGCTCTGATTGAGAAGCTCGCCATCGCTCAAGAGGCTCATGAGGCAGTGGCCGCGCCGCCGCCGGCGAAGATCGTGAGCGAGCTCGTGGAGCGATTCCGCCAGCTCGACAAGGTGATCGCGGGTGCTGATGCCGCACGCATCAACGAGGCCTTTCAGCGGATCGGCGTGCGCGTAAACGTCCACGCAAGGGAGCGCGACAGCAAGACTTTCACGGCTTCTGTCGAGCTTCAGCCGAGCGGAGTCTTGTTTCGTGCGTTGAAGAGCTCGAAGCCGCCGGCCGTGTTCTCGTGGGGTATCCGCGCCTGGAGCGTCTGCAGCGGCAGCCGGCGGTCGAGCTTCTCCACCTCCGACAGCAGGCGGGCCACCTCGCCGGGTCGGTAGAGGTGGGCGCAGCGGGCGCAGGCCGCCTCGTCGTGCCGCAACGCCTGCACGGCCCGCGAGAGCTCCATCGTGCGCCGCATCGTCTGCTCGGTCCGCCCCGGGTGCACGAGCTAGAACCAGGTGGTGCGCACGTCGAGCATGAGCGACGGCACGAACGAGGGCATCACCACGAGCGCCGTGCACTCGCGGCACCCTGGCTCGAGCTTGCGCTGGGCGAGGTCGGCGTCGGATGTGGGTCCGCAGAGCGTCTCGGAGAGGGTGGCCAGCGTGCCGCGGGTGGGCGGCGACTGCACCCGCGGGGCGAACCGCCAGCCGAACGTGTCGGCGCCGTGGGTGAAGCCGACCGCGGTCTGGTTGAGCGCCACGGCCGCCATGTCGGTCTCCAGGCGGCGGGTGAAGCGAGCCATGGCCTGGGCGTTGAGGCGGCCGGTGGCGGCGGCCGTGGCCATCGCGATCTGCAGCTCGCGGCGGCGGGCGTAGGAGTCGTCCACGTTCTGCTCGTCGCGGACCGGGTCGAGTGCGAACACCCGGACCGGCCAGCGGGCCCGCACGTAGGCATTGAAGGCCTCGCGGGCCTCGGGCGGCGGATCGGGGCCGAAGAAGGGACCGCTGCAGCGGTCGCCGCCTGGGCCGCCGAGCCCGGCCCCCGCCTCGCGGATGTCGTCGGCCCGCCGCGCGTCGAGCAGGCTCGAGGCCACGAGGATGCCCCACGCCAGCACCGCCGTCGTCGAGCGGCACAGCGGCGGCGCGGGCTTCGTCGGCCCGCAGCAGGCGTCGAGGGTCGGGAGCAGCAGCTCCTCGGCGGCCCGCGGCACGCCGGCGGAGAGGCCGGCCAGGAAGCGGCAGCGGATGGCCGCGAGCTCGTCGAGCCGCCGTCCGCGCACGAGACCCGCGAGGTCCCAGCCCGCGAGCTCCTCCCACGCGGGGCGGTGGTCGGGCTGCGCGAGGAAGTCGTAGGCCGCCTCGAGCTCCTCGGCGAGGTGGCCGCGGACGTCGAGATAGTCGATGCAGGGCCGGTTGGCCGGATGGCCGGCCAAGGCGGCCCGCGTGTCGCGCACGAGGATCGCGATCGGCCCGATCCCGGCCACGTCGGCCAGCTGCGTGACGGGCAGGGGCAGCCGCGACCGCCGCGTCGTCACCGCCGGCGCCGCGGCCGGCGCGAAGGCCGGCAGCCGGGCGGCCAGCGCGTCCATCGCCGCCATCACCCCCAGGCGGCGGTCGGACTCGGCCTCGTGGGGTCCGCCCCCCGCCGCGATGGTCTCGGCCCAGCCGACGCAGTCGGGATCGTTCACGCACCACGTGAGGGCCGGGGCGATCACGTCGACCAGGTCGTTGATGACGAGGTTGCGGAACGTCGTCGGCAGCAGGTCGGGCCCGAGCACGGCCTCAGCGCGGAACGTGATCTCGGCCCCGTGGCCCTTCGCGGTGCGCGAGCCGGGCGTGACCGACACGGGGATCCGCACGAGGTTGAGCGCGTAGCCCGGCGCGTCGGCCGAGTCGTCGCCCTCGTTCACGCGGCGCAGCTCGGCGAGGTGCGAGAGATACCGGGAGAGCTGGTCGAGGTGCGTGGTGGGCTCGAGGGCCAGCGGATCGTCGTCGAAGCGGAAGCCGGCGGGCGCGGCGGGCACGGCGAAGGGGGCCGTCCGGGCGATCACCACCGGCTCGGTGCGGCCGATGCCCTCGTTGGTGGTGGGCAGGAGCCCCTGAATCGAGTTGATCACGCTCGCCGAGCCGCCGGCGTCGGGCACGGCCACCTCGCCCGATCCGCGGCGACGGCCCGCGGCCGACTGGATCGCCAGCGCCATGCCGAGGAAGGCCTGGTCGCTGCGGCGGATGGCGGCGCTCGACCGCTCGGTGAAGCCGCCGAGCTGCCGCCGCATCTGCTCTTCGTACTCGTAGCGGTGCCGCATGAGGCGGCTCTGGCCCCACACGTCGGGCTCCTTGGCCACGATCGAGCCGTCGGCGTCGAGCTGGTGTTCGAGCCAGTCGATCCGGTCGGCCAGCCGTTCCACGACGCAGTCGGCCGCCGTCCGCGGCTTGTCGCGGTGCAGGGCGCGGAAGGGCGCGCCGAGCCCGCGGGCCAGCCCGGCGAACTCGCCGCCCCCGGCGGTCGCGGCGGCGCAGCAGATGGCGAGCCACGCGGCCGCCGCGGCGGCCGGATGGAGGGACGACGGGGCGGGCACGCGGACCGCCTTTCGTGTGCGAGGAGTCACCGGCGGGTGACACTACCCCCTCGAGATCGGCAGGGAGCCCCCCGCCGAGTGACCTGCGGCCGCGACGGCGTGGCGGTCGCTCGCACCTTGCGCAGTTTCACGCCGCCCGCAGGAGGCGATCATGGCGCCAGGGCAGGTCCGGCGGCCCGTGCAGTGCATCGTGCCGCCCTACATCGTGGAGCACATGGCCCGCTCGGAGGACCCGCGGGTGCGCGAGCGGGCGATGGTGGCGCTGGCCCATGCGGCCGCGGTGCGGGCCGTCCGCGCCTTCGCCCAGCAGATGCCGCCCATGATGGCCGCACCGTCGCCCACCGGACGCAAGACGAGGCTCGTCTACGACGCGCGGAAGAAGGACCGGCTGCCGGGCCGGCTCGTCCGCGCCGAGGGCGACCCGAAGACGGCCGACGCCGCGGTGAACGAGGCCTTCGACCACTCGGGCGACACCTACGACTTCTTCCACGAGCTCTTCGGCCGGAATTCGCTCGACGACGCGGGCATGACGCTCATCTCCAGCGTGCACGTGGGCGAGGTCGACGGCACGGGCCGCTACCAGCCGATGAGCAACGCCTTCTGGGACGGCGGCCAGATGGCCTACGGCGACGGCGACGGGGCGGTGTTCACGCGCTTCACGGCGGCCCTCGACGTGGTGGCCCACGAACTCACCCACGGCGTGCAGTCGTTCACGAGCAACCTCGTGTACCGCGGCCAGTCGGGCGCCCTGAACGAGCACTTCGCCGACGTGTTCGGGGCGCTCGTGCGGCAGTGGCGGCGCGGCGAGCCTGCCGAGCGGGCCTCGTGGCTGATCGGCGCCGACGTGCTCGTGGCGGCGCCGACCCGCCGCGGCATCCGCGACATGGAGCATCCCGGCACCGCCTTCACCGCCGACCCGGCCCTCGGCACCGACCCGCAGCCCGACCACATGGACCGGCTCTACGACGGCCCGGCCGACTCGGGCGGCGTGCACCTCAATTCCGGCATCCCCAACCGCGCCTTCGTGCTCGTGGCCCGAACCCTCGGCGGCCCCGCCTGGGAGACCGCCGGCCGCATCTGGTACGACGCCATGCTGCAGCTCTCGCGCACGAGCACCTTCGCCGACATGGCGACGCTCACGGCCCAGATCGCCGGCGACCGCTGCGGCACGCCCGTGCGCAAGGCCGTGAAGGCCGCCTGGCGGAAAGTCGGCGTTTGAGGCGGCTCGGCGGCCTTAGCGGACCGGGCCGGGCGTCGATCCGGCGGCCACCCGCTCGAAGGAACACCCCGTCAGGTCACCCTGACGGCTGGCATGCTCGATCGTGATCGAGACCACACGTCC
>JBJTIV010000371.1:0-2442 GCA_046095145.1 Planctomycetaceae bacterium | reverse complement strand
GCCAGGACCTGGACCTCGACGTGTCGCGGGTCCTCGAGGTAGCGCTCGACGTAGACCCGGTCGTCGGAGAAGAACTTCTCGCCCTCGCGCAGCCGCTCGAACCGCTTCCAGAGGTCGACCCGGCCCGACCCGCCGAAGAATCTCGAAAAAAATCCCATGGTGCGTGCCGTGACCCGTCGCAGGACCGTGGGGCCGCTCAGCCCTGCTTGAGGGCGGTGAGTTCGGCGTGGGCCGCGGCGAGTTCCTTCTCCAGCCGCGGCACCTCGGCCGGATCATCCGGCTGCCGCTTGGCCCCCGCGAGCAGCTGCTGCAGCTTGGCGATCTTCTGCTGCAGCACCTCCAGCCGCTTCTTGTGCTTCTTGTCCATGCCGGGCTCTCAGTTCACGTCGGCGTCGGCATCGGCGTCCATGACGACGCCGCGGTCGGGGTCGTAGGCCGGGCCCGTGTGCAGCTGCCGCATCCAGCCCGAGAGCACGACGACGGCGAGCAGCAGCCCGACCGTGACGGAGAGCCACTTGGCCCGGTCGTTCCGCACCCACTGCGTGCCCGACCCGCGGCCCACCAGGGCGCTGGCGAAGTAGAAGGCGGCCATGGCGAGCAGGAACTTCACGCCGAACAGGGCGTGGTAGTTGGTGGATCGCATCCACGTCCCGCCGTCCCAGCCCTCGGCGGTCACGCCCGGCGCGATCGCCGTGACGAAACGGGTGAGACCGCTGTCCCGCGGCGGACTGACCCGGACCTGGAAGATGAAGAAGTTCAAGAGCCCGCTCACGAGCAGCACGGTGATCGCGCCGATCACCCAGGGCAGCCAGCGCCGCCGGATCCCGTCGTGGATGCGGTTGCGGGTGCCTTCGTCGACCTCGGACAGCGCCGGCAGGAGGGCGAACCGGGCGAACACGAGGCCGCCCATGGCGACGATCGCGGCGAGCACGTGCGCCCAGCGCAGGACGAGCGTGACGGGGTCCATGTTCATGCGAGGTCTCCGGAGTTCGTCGCGGGTCGACCGCTCGGGAGAGATTACCCGAAGAGCCGGTCGCTCCCAAGCGGCGCGGGCGTGGATCGACGCCCGGAACGCAGCGTCTGCTACGCTCGGAACCGCGACGCGTGGTCGTCGACCCGGAGCGGGGAAGCGAGGCACCATGGATGCGGATGCGGACGACGACGAGGACGACCTGGCCGGCCTGCCCGGCGTGGCGCCGCACGACCGCTGGATGCGGCTGGCGCTCGACGAGGCCCGCGCCGCGGCCGCGGAGGACGAGGTGCCCGTGGGGGCGGTTGTCGTGGCCGGGGGGCGGGTGATCGCCAGCGCCCACAACCAGCGGGAGCAGCTCGCCGACCCCACGGCCCACGCGGAGATGATCGCGCTGACGCAGGCGGCGGCCGCCCTCGGCTCGTGGCGGCTCGAGGACTGCACGCTCTACGTCACGCTCGAGCCGTGCCCGATGTGCGCCGGCGCGATCCTCCAGGCGCGGGTGCCGCGGGTGGTGTGGGGCGCGGCCGATCCCAAGGCGGGCGCCGTCGAGTCGCTCTACCGGCTCTTCGAGGACGCCCGGCTCAACCACCGCGTGGAGCACGTGGGCCGGGTGCTCGCCGACGAGTGCGGCCGGATCCTCTCCGACTACTTCCGCGGCAAGCGTGCGCCACGGTGATGTCCTACCGCTTCGCGAGGGGCGTGAACTCGCGGAGCGTGTGGCCCGTGTAGACCTGCCGCGGCCGGCAGATCTTCTTGGTGGGGCTCTTGTGCATCTCGATCCAGTGGGCGATCCAGCCGGGCAGCCGGCCCATGGCGAAGAGCACGGTGAACATCTGCACCGGGATGCCCATGGCCCGGTAGATCACGCCCGAGTAGAAGTCGACGTTGGGATACAGCTTCCGCTCGATGAAGTAGTCGTCGGCCAGCGCCGCGGCCTCCAGTTCCTGCGCGACGTCGAAGATGGGGTCGTGGCGGGCGATCTTGGCCAGCAGTTTGTCGCAGGTCGCCTTGATGAGCTTCGCCCGCGGGTCGTAGTTCTTGTAGACCCGGTGGCCGAAGCCCATCAGGCGGAAGCCCGAGTCCTTCTTCTTGGCGAGGTCCACGTAGCGGCGCACGTCGCCGCCGTCGGCCACGATCCGCTCGAGCATCTCCACGCAGGCCTGGTTGGCGCCGCCGTGGAGGGGGCCCCACAGCGCCGACACGCCCGCCGAGATGCTGGCGAACAGGTTGGCGTCGCTCGAGCCCACCATCCGCACGGTCGAGGTCGAGCAGTTCTGCTCGTGGTCGGCGTGCACGATCAGCAGCATGTCGAGCGCGTCGGCGAAGTCGGGATCGACGTGGTAGGGCTCGCAGGGCACCGCGAACATCATGTGCAGGAAGTTCTCGCAGTAGGCGAGATCATTCCGCGGATACATGAGCGGCTGGCCGCACGACTTCTTGTGGCTGTAGGCGGCGATCGTGGGCAGCTT
>JBJTIV010000370.1:0-10730 GCA_046095145.1 Planctomycetaceae bacterium | reverse complement strand
GCGGCGGCCGACGAACACCCCGGCGCCGTGGTCTACGCCGTCCACTGCGCGCGGTGCCACGGCCCGGCGGGCGCGGGCACGCCGGCCGTGCCGCAGCCGCTCGCCGGCGATCGCTCGGTGAACCAGCTCGCCGCCTACGTCGCCGAGAGCATGCCCGAGGACGATCCGGGGGCGGTCACGGGCGACGCCGCCCGGGAGGTCGCCGCGTGGATGCACGGCGCCTTCTACTCGGCCGTGGCCCGCGACCGCGGCCGGCCGGCACGGCTCGAGCTCCAGCGGCTCACCGTCCGCCAGCACGCGAGCGTCCTGGCCGACGTCGTCGGTGGCTTTCGCGACGTGCCGCCGCCCGCCGACGACGAGGCCCGGGGACTCGTGGGGGAGTATTTCAAGACCCGCGAATTCAACCGGGACACAGGCCTCGTCCGCGAGCGGACCGACGCCCGGATCGACTTCGACTTCGGACTCGACGGCCCCGAGCCGGGAGCCATCGCTCCGGAGCGGTTCGCGATTCGCTGGACGGGCTCGATCGTCCCGCGAGAGACGGGCCGCCACGAGTTCGTCATCCGCACCGGCCACGCGGCGCGGCTGTGGGTCAACGCCGATGCCGACGAGCCTCCCACGATCGACGCGTTCGTCACGTCCGGCGACGAGACCGAGCATCGCGGCAGCGTGGTCCTGCTCGGCGGCCGTCCGCATCCGCTGCGGCTCGAGTTCTCGAAGGGCAACCAGGCGCTGGACGACGCGAAGCACGAGCGGAGCACGCCGGCGTGGATCAGCCTCGCCTGGACACCGCCGCACGGCACGCCCGAGGCCGTGCCGGAGCGGGTGTTGCGGCCGCGGCCGGTGGCCCCCGTCTTCGCCGTCGCCACCCCCTTCCCGCCCGACGACCGGTCGCTGGGCTACGACCGCGGCGCGGCCGTGTCGGCGGACTGGCTGGCCGCGGCGACGGCCGCGGCCATCGAGACGGCCGACCACGTGCTCGACCGGATCGATCGACTCGCCGCCACGAGACGCGACGCCCCGGACCGCGAGGCCCGGCTGCGGGCGTTCGCCGCCGCGTTCGCCGCGCGGGCCATCCGCCGGCCGCTCACGCCCGACCTCCACGGATTGTTCGTGGATCGATCGTTCGCGGGCGCTCCGGACGTCGACACGGGCCTGCGGCGCTCGCTGCTGGCCGTGCTCGAGTCCCCGCGCTTCCTGTTCCGGGAGGCCCCCGATGCCGACCCCTTCGCCACGGCCAGCCGGCTCTCGTTCGGCCTCTGGGACTCGGTTCCCGACCAGCCGCTGCTCGAGGCCGCGGCGGCCGGACGACTGACCACGCCGGCGGACATCCGGGCACAGGCGGAGCGGATGGTCGCCGACCGCCGGACGCGGGCCAAGGTCCGTGACTTCCTCTTCGGCTGGCTGCGGGTCGACCTCGGCCCGGAACTCGTCAAGGACCGCACCCTGCATCCGGACTTCACGCCCGAGGTCGCGGCCGACCTGCGCGCGAGCCTCGACCTGTTTCTCGACGACGTGGTCTGGCGGGACGGCGACTTCCGCCGGCTGTTCACGGCCGAGCAGGTGCCGATCAACGGCCGGCTGGCGCCGCTCTACGGCGTCGCCCTGCCGGCCGACGCGGACTTCTCCACGGTCGCGCTCGACGGAGGCCTGCGAGCGGGCGTGCTCACGCACCCGTATCTCCTGAGCGTGCTCTCCTATGCCGGGGCCACGTCGCCCATCCATCGCGGCGTGTTCCTGGCGCGGAGCATCCTCGGCAACGTGCTGCGGCCGCCCCAGGAGGCGATCGCGCCGCTCACGCCCGACGAGGCGCCCGGGCTCACGACCCGCGAGCGGGTGGCCGCGCAGACCGCCGCGGTGGCCTGTCAGTCCTGCCACACGATGATCAACCCGCTCGGCTTCGCGCTCGAGGAGTTCGACGAGGTCGGCCGCCACCGCCGCGTCGAGACGGTGGCCGGCGTGGAGAAGCCCGTCGACGCCTCGGGGGCGTATCGTCCCCGCGCCGGCGCGACGGCCGAGTTTCGGGGTGGCCGTGAACTCGGTGCCTTCTGCGCCGCGAGCCCCGACGCGCACGAGGCGTTCGTGCAGGCGCTCTTCCACGCGCTCGTGAAGCAGCCCGCGCGGGCCTGGGGCCCCGACACGCTCGAGCGGCTCCGGCAACGGTTCGAGCAGAGCGGGTTCGACATCCGGCGTCTGCTCGTCGATATCATGGAGACGGCGGCGTTCCCGCCCGTCACCGCGGCAACCGGGGTCCCAGCCCCCGCTCCTCCATGACTCCCGCCGCGCTCTCGCGACGCGACCTCCTCCGCCGGCTCGGCGTGGGCCCGGCCGTGCTGCCGTTCCTCGGCAACCTGCCGAGCCTGGCGACCGCGCCGGCGGGGCCCAAGCGACGGCTGGTGATCGTGTTCAGCCCCGACGGCGTCGTGAAGCGGAACTTCTGGCCCGAGCCGGGCCCGCTCGCCGGCCGCGGCCTGCCGCCGATCCTCGCCCCCTTCGCCCCCTTCGTCGATCGCCTACTGACGCTCAAGGGGATCGACAACAAGCTGCTCGGCGACGGCGACGGCCACATGCGGGGCATGGGCTGCCTGCTCACCGGCATCGAGCTCTTTCCGGGCAACATCCAGGGGGGCAGCGACACGCCCGCCGGCTGGTCGAGCGGCATCTCGATCGACCAGGAGATCAAAGGCGGTCTCCAGGCCGATGCGGCCACCGCCACGCGGTTCGGGTCGCTCGAATTCGGCGTGCTCGTGCCCAACAAGGCCGACACCTGGACGCGGATGGTCTACGCCGGCCCCAACCGGCCCGTCGCGCCGATCGACGATCCCTACCAGATGTTCGCGAGGCTCTACGGCGAGCTGAAGGACCGCGAGAGCCTGCGCAGCGTGCTCGACGAGGTGCGCGACGACCTGGCGACGGTGGCGGCGACGCTGCCCGCGGAGGACCGGCGGATCCTCGCCGATCATGCCGCCCTCGTCCGCGGGCTCGAGCGGGATCTCGCGGCCGCGCCGCCGGCCGCGCCGCACGCTGTGCCCGTGCTCGAGCCGGGCGTGGTCGAGCAGAACGACTCGATGCCGGCGATCAGCCGCATGCAGATCGAACTGCTCGTGTCGGCGCTCGCCGCGGACTTCGCGAGGGTCGTCACGCTCCAGTACACCAACTCGGTCGGCCAGCCCCACATGCGGTGGATCGGCGTCGACGAGGGACAGCACGACCTCTCGCACAAGCCCGACTCCGACACGGCCGCGCAGGAGAAGCTCACGAGGATCAACGCCTGGTACGCGGGCGAGATCGCCCACCTCGCCCGCCGGCTCGCCGAGACGCCCGAGCCTGGTGGCGACGGCTCGCTCCTCGACCACACCACGATCGTCTGGACCAACGAGCTCGGTGCGGGCAACTCGCATTCCCGCGCGGACATCCCCTGGGTGCTGGTGGGCGGCGGCCTCGGGTTCCAGGCCGGCCGGGCCGTCGAGTTCACGAGGGAACCCCACAACCGCCTGCTCCTCGCCCTGGCCCACGCCATGGGGCACACCGCCCTCGAGCGCTTCGGCAACCCGGACTTGTGCGGGTCGGGACCGCTCACGGGCCTGGCCTGACCGACTCGCGCGACGGCATGGAGCGGCGTTCTCGCGGCCGCCATACTGGGCCGTCGAGGACCGGCTCCGAGGAGACGTGGCGTGACACGACCGCTGCCCGCCGACCGTGACGCGGCGACGCTCCGCGCCGCGCGACGGGTGCTCGTGACCGGTGCCGGAGACGGCGCCGCCGAGACCACCGCGCGGGCCTGCGACCTCGCGGAGGCGGTCGGCGCGGCGGTCGACTTCGGCGGATTCGAGACCGCCCAGACGGCCGGCCCGACGATCGCGCGGATCGGCGGGGTGACGGCCGATCCGGAGGAGCTCCGCGACCGGGCCGACCTCGTCGTGTGCTGGTTCTGCGATCCCGCCGGCACCGCGGCCGGCTTCCTGCGCCGCTTCGTCACGCCGGCCACGGCGGCCGGTCGCCCCCGGCAGGCGATCGCCGTCGGCGAGGCGGAGGTGACGACCTCGGCGGCGGCCGACCGCCGCCTGCAGGTGGCCGCGGGCGCTGCCGTGGATCTCGCGCGGCTCCTGCACGCCGGCATCGTCGGTCGCCCGGTCCGCCTCCCGCCCGCCCTCGTCGCCGCCTGCGAGGCGCTCGGCGCGGCGATCGCATCGGCCGGGTGCGTGGCGTTCGTGACGCTCCATCACGACCCGCTCGGACTCGAGCCCTGGAGCATGGCCGGCCTCGTGCGGGCGATCGCCCGCGGCAAGCCCGCCTTCGAGGTGCCGCTCGAACCGGACGGCGTCGCGACGGCGGGGTGCACGTGGCGGTATGGATCCGCCGGAGCGATCGCCCGCGCCGACCGCGACGGCGCCGAGTTCCGTCCCGGCGAGTGCGACGCCGTCCGCCTCGTCGCGCGCGGCGAGGTCGACTGCGTCGTCGCCGTCGGCCCGCTGCCTGAACCGGTGGAGGCGGCGATCGTCGCCCGTGGCGCCGCGGTCGACGTGGTCCGCGTCGGCGGCGGCGACGCGACCATCCGGGCCCGGCTCGACGCCCTGGTCGCCGCCTGCGCCGGCCCGGGGACCGCCTCATGACGACGACCGCGGGACGTTTCGTCCTCGTCGGCGGCACGATCCACGATCCGGCCAACGGCCGCGACGGCGTGGTGGACGACATCTTCGTCGACGCGAGCGCCGGACGAATCGTCGCCCGGCCGGCCGATGCCCTGGACTGGCCGCGGATCGACGCCGCGGGCCTGGTCGTCATGCCCGGCGGCGTGGACCTGCACAGCCACGTCGCCGGGCCGAAGATCTGCGCGGGCCGGCGGATCGCGCCCCACCTGGCCCGCGGGCCGGGCCGACCGGTGGCGGCCGTGCCCACGATCCACGCCACGGGCGCGCTCTACGCGGCACTCGGCTACACCACCGTGTTCGACGCCGCGATCGCCTGCGCCGCCGCGGAGCTCGCCCACCTCGAGCTCGCCGAGCTGCCCATCCTCGACAAGGGCATCTTCCTGCTGGCGGCGGACCGCGGCGACGTGCTCGACTCGCTCGCGCGCGACGACGCCCGCGCCACCGAGCGGCTGCTCGCGGCCATCCTCGCCGCGGGCCGCGGCTGGGCGGTGAAGGTCGCCAATCCGGGCGGCGCCGCGTTCTGGAAGCACGGCCGCCGCGGCGACCACCACGATCTCGACGCGGCGCTTCCCGGCCTCGGCGCGCTCACGCCGCGGCTCGTCCTCGAACGGCTCGCGGCGGCGGTCACGGCCCTCGCCCTGCCGCACCCGCTCCACGTCCACACGGCCAACCTGGGCCTGCCCGGCAACTGGCGGACCACGCTCGAGACGATGCGGTCGCTCGCGGGCCGCCGGGCCCACCTGGCCCACGTGCAGTTCCACAGTTATGCCGGCGGCGATCTCGACGAGGCCTCGTTCGGCACGGGCGTCGCCCCGCTCGTCGAGTTCTTCAACGCGAACGACTCGCTCACGCTCGACGTGGGCCAGGTCCTGTTCGGCGAGACGGTCGCGCTGACGGGCGATGCCGCCGCCGCCGAGCACCTCGCCGCCGCGACGGGCGTTCCCTGGATGGCCCACGACCTCCACCTCGAGGGCGGCTGCGGCGTCCTGCCGATCGCCTACCGCGACACGAGCGTGATCCACGCCTGGCAGTGGACGGTCGGCCTCGAATGGTTCCTGTGCGCGACCGACCCCTGGCGGGTGGCGCTCTCGACCGACCACCCCAACGGGGCGCACTTCACGGCCTATCCGCACCTCATGCGGCTGCTCGGCGACGAGCCGTTCCGCCGCGCGGCCTTCTCACGGCTGCCGCCCGCCGTCCGCGATGCCAGCCCCCTGAAGCACATCGCCCGCGAGTACACGCTCCAGGAACTCTGCATCATCACCCGCGCCGCCCCCGCCCGGATCGCGGGCCTGCCCCACAAGGGCCACCTCGGCGTCGGCGCCGAAGCCGACATCGCCCTCTACCGGCCCGCCCGCGACCTGGCGCGGATGTTTTCGATGCCGGCGAAGGTCTTCAAGGCCGGCGTGCTCGTGGCCGAGGACGGCCACGTCCGCACCGCGCCGCCGGGCGCGACGCTGGTGGCGGTCGCGTGACGCCCGCCGCGCGCCGTGGCCACCGGTGACGGTGGCGGGGACGATGATCCGCGACCGGCCGGGTCACGGGCCGGCGGCGACCGCCGCGGCGTAGCGCTCGCGGAGCGACTCGATCACCTGCCTGCCCGCCGCCGTGTTGGCGATGTTGCGGGTCTCGAGCGGATCGGTCTCGTGGTCGTAGAGTTCGTGGACGGGCTCGGCCAGCGGCTCGCCGGTCCACTCGACCCACCGATGCCTCGGCGTCCGCAGCGCACGGCCCGTCACCGCGCCGCGGCCCGGCCCCGGCAGCTGCTTGGCGATCATGCTGCGGGCCACGCCGTCCCACTCGGCCTGCGGGTCGTCGAGCAGCGGCACGAGGCTCCGACCCTCGAGCCCGGGAGGCGGCGGAAGCCCGCAGAGCTCCACGAGCGTGGGATAGATGTCGAGGAGCTCGACGATGGCGTCGGTGTGCGCCGCGGCACCGCGGCCCGGCACGCGGAACACGAGCGGCACGCGGGTCGCGACCTCCCAGTTGGTCCGCTTCGTCCAGGTCGCCTTCTCACCGAGCTGGTAGCCGTGGTCTCCCCAGAGGACCACGATGGTCCGGTCGGCGAGGCCCAGCCGCTCCAGCTCCGCGAGCACCCGGCCCACCTGGGCGTCGGTGAAGCTGACGCACGCGCGGTAGCCGTGGATCAGCTGTCGTGCGAGGGCGGCGTCGACGGGCGGACCGCGCTGGGGAATGTCCTTGTAGCGGCGCAGTTCGCTGGAATCGTTGCTGGCGAAGGCGGGCGCACCCTCCGGAAGCCGGTCGTCCTTCGGCAGGGTGATGGTCGCGGGGTCGTGACGGTCCCAGTAGCGCTTGGGGGCCACGAACGGCAGGTGCGGCTTGTGGAAGCCGACGGCGAGGAAGAAGGGCCGATCGCGCAGCGCGCCGAGCGCGGCGACCGCCCGCGCGGCGATCGTGCCGTCGGCGAGCTCTTCGTCAGCCACGTCGGGCGCGGCCCACGGGTCCTCCTGGGAGTGGTCGGCGGTCTCATCCACCAGCTGGCCGTTCGTGGGGGCGACCGGCTTGGGCTTGCGGGGCGGCCACGGTGGCTCGCTCCAGGACTGCGGGTCGTCGTGATTGCCGTTGGTGACGTGGAAGATCTTGCCGTAGCTGCGGGTCTCGTAGCCGTGCGCGCGGAAGTGCTCGGGAAGCGTCACCACGTCGGGATTGCCGTCGCGGAGGAACTTCGCCAGCGTGAACACGCCGAGCGTCTCGGGGCGGCGGCCGGAGAGCAGCGACGACCGCGACGGGTTGCACAGCGCGAACTGGCAGTAGGCCCGGTCGAACCGCACGCCCGAGGCCGCGAGCCCGTCGATGGCCGGTGACGAGGCGGTGCGGTCGCCGTAGCAGCCCAGCTGCGGCCGCAGGTCGTCGACGGCGATGAACAGCACGTTGGGTGGGGCGGCGTCCGCGCGCCATGGGATGGCGGCCAGCGCCACGAGGCATGCGACCGGGCTGGCCTTCGACCCGAACACCGCGCGGAGCATGAACCCGATTACTCGACGCACGACGCACGACTCCGCGACGCCGACGGGCGGTGCAGGCGAAAGCCGCTCAGGCACGGCGGCGCCGCAGGCGGCAGCCGATCGCCACGGCCGCTCCGGCGACGGCCAGCGCGATCCCGCCCGGCTCCGGCACCGGCGTGACCGTGCCGTTGATCAGCGGCCCTGTGTCGCGGCCGAGGGCCAGCGTATTGGTCGCCGTTGTCGCGCCGCCGATCGACCCCCAGCCGTACAGCCGAAAACTCACCGTGGCCGGCCCTGCAAGATTTTGCAGCGCCGTGACGCCCGAGATGTCGAGCCCGCCCGTGGAGTTGCCGTTCGACTGCCCCGGCGTGTCGATCGCCACCGGGCCGCCCCCGTTGTTGTACGGCGGAGACATCCACTGGAAGGGCGTGACGGACCCGGGGGCTGAGCCGCTGTTGCGGCCGAAGTGGTTGAACGTGACAAGCGTGTTGCCGGCTGTCGTGAAGCCGTCGAGCGAGTACTGCCATTCTATGCTCGCAGGCGACGAGGTCGCCGACTTGTAAAGACCCACGGTTATGTCGCTGAACGACGCCGTCGAGCCGGGGGCGATCGACACGGCGAAGGCGTAGTACTTCCCCCCGGCGATGGCGTCGCTGCGGGTGGTCAACGTGTTCGTGCCGTTATTCCAGCCTTGAGCGCTGAACCCCCTGCCGAGATTGAAGGGGGTGAGCCCAGGACCACGAGTGATGTTGGTGGCGGTAATGCCCGCAGCGACCGTCGTGGCCGGAGCGGAGACGGCGGGCGCTGCCGACGACGTTACGATGTTCGTGAGGTTGTAGTCCACGATGACGTCGGCGACAGCCGGTGCCGACACGAGACCGGCTACACTGCCGACCCCCGCGACGATCATCCCGAGAAACACCCTGTTCATTGTCGCCTCTCTCCGATGGACAGGTTCGTCACCTGGTGGGAATTCAGACCTGGCCGGCAACCTCATCTCACATGGCAAAGCAACTTGCATGCCGTCAGCGATATCTCGCGCGCAACTGTTGCGGAAGTCGCGAAGTCCCGCTGAGATCGCGGATGACATCGAGTCGAGCACGATGGTCGACAGCATCACCGAAGACCGAGGAATTCCCAATCGCGGTGAAACATTTCGCCAAGACGAAGAAATCGATTCCCCAGGTCAGCGAAATCGATGGTTGCGGCGGTGAGCGTTGAACGGGAAGCCTCCGCGTCCGCTCTCCAGCATGTCCGACCTCCGGTCACGGGAAACCCGCTCTGGACAAGGGAAAAACCCGCTCCGGCCACGGGGACGTCGCAACAGCCGTAGCTCAGCCACACGCCGGGTCGAGATCGAAGTCGGTCGCGGCGGAATCGGCCGTGACCTCGACCGCGAGTTTCGACTCCGCGTTGTAGCAGGGCGGCACCCGCTCCTTCCCCGGCACGGCGTCGGCATCGTTCTCGCTGAGCGAGCCCGACGTCTTGATCCGCACGACTTTGCGGCCCTTGGTCACGCCCGGCTGCACCGAGTCGAACCGCAGCCGATAGCGCCCTGCGGCGTCCGTCCGCGCGAACGAGTGCGTGCCGTCGGCGGGATTCTCGAAGATCACGATCGCCTTGGTCAGCGGCACTCCGCCCAAGCGCACGGTGCCCCCGACCTGCACGAGCCCCGCCTTCGAGTAGTCCATCGTCGGCGTGCCCGACCAGCAACCGCCGGCCGCGAGCAGGCCACCCACGAGCCACGCCGCGGCGGAAACTCCCGTGGACCGACACTGAAGGTCACTCACTCGCCACCTCGCCGCCTGCCCGCGTGCACAGGGCGCGGTAAGCCGCCATGTCGATTGAATCGTTGACGACACGCACGGACGCGTCGGCGGCACCGAAGAGCGCCGCGCCGGGATGCTTGCTACCGAAGCTCATCTCCATGAGCGTGCCGTGCATGAGCGGATCGAGCCGCGCGTTGATCTTCACGACGGCCGATCCGACGCCCTCCGAGTATTCCGTGCCGCGGATCGCGCCGGGCGCCCACGCCCTGGTGGCGTTCCCCATCTGAGGCCCGAACAGTCCCCAGTAGTCCATGCCTTGACTGTCTTTCGTGTAGTCCGGATCCGTGAACGACTCGCCGACCATGAAGGTCTTCGACGTGCCGTCGATGACGTCCTTCACCGTGATGCGACTGCCGCCGAAGAGGATTCCGTCCGACCGCGCCACGGATCCCTTGTCGGTCGATTCCCCTTCGAGCATCGAGTACCCGTTGCTCTTGCCGTATCCCGCCGGAGCCGTGCTCGTATCGTCCGAGGAGATCATCGCGCCGGCCACGCCGCGGTAGCTGACCGGAACCCTGTTGGGGATGCCTTGGTTCGTCTTGCCGGATGGCAGGCCACCCGACGGGCAGCGGAGGGCGTCGATCACCACGCCGCAGGCGTCGCGATTGGGATGGTTGTAGTTCGTCCAGTCGTTGCCGCCGCCGTCGACCAACTGGATCCTGTCGAAGAGCGTCTGCTGTTCCATGAAGGGCAGGATGTGGGCCGTCCAGAACTCCCGATAGAGGCCGAAGCCGGGTGGAAACCGACCGCGGGCGGAGAGGTGAGTGTGCAGCGCCAGGCCGAGTTGCTTGACGTTGTTCCCGCAACTGATGCGCCGCGCCGCCTCGCGGGCGCTCTGGACCGCCGGCAGCAACAGGCCGATGAGCACCGCGATGATCGCGATCACGACCAGCAGTTCGACGAGCGTGAAACCATGCTCGACACGTCGGACTGCCGCGGCCGGCAGCATGCATGGCCCGGGCTTCCGGCGGAGCGCCCGGAATTCAAGTCCGTTCCGCCGACGACTCATGAGATCTTCCCTGCACCAACGAACCCCCCGGTCGGAAATATCGATCCACCATACATCGGCGTCAAGCCGCACGAAGACGAGCAGGCCCGCGGCGGCCACGACCTCTGGCCGCAGCCAGCCCCGCCAGGCCCACGATCGCCAGCGCCCACGTGCCCGGCTCCGGCACGCTGGCCATCACGGGCACGCCCACCCCACCGAGCGCCCCCAGGCTCGCCGCGGGCAGATACGACGGCGTGCCGTAGAGCCCCGTGCCGTTGAGCAGCGAGATGTCGGT
>JBJTIV010000369.1:0-4964 GCA_046095145.1 Planctomycetaceae bacterium | reverse complement strand
GGCGTACGGCGCCACGGAGCTCGCCCCGCTCGTCGCGGCCAACGTGCCGCCGGCGCGACACGTGCCCGGTCGCCCGGTCGACACCCGCGAGGGCACGGTCGGCCAGCCGATCCTCGGCTGTCGGGCGCGGATCACCGACCGGGAGGGCGGCCATGAGCTCCCGGTCGGCGCCGAGGGCCTGCTCTGGATCGCGGGGCCGAACGTCATGCAGGGCTACCTCGACCGTCCCGACCTGACGGCGAAGGTGGTCAGAGACGGCTGGTACTGCACCGGCGACATCGCGAAGCTCGACCACGAGGGCTTCATCACCATCACCGGCCGCGAGAGCCGGTTCTCCAAGATCGGCGGCGAGATGGTGCCGCACCTCTCGGTCGAGGAGGCGATCAACGCCGAGCTCGGCGCGTCCGACGGCGAGCTGCTCGCGGTGGTGACCGCCGTGCCCGACGTGGCGAAGGGCGAACGACTGGTCGTGTTCCACCTGCCGACCGCCCGCGACCCGCGCGAGGTCGTGAAGCGTCTCGGCCAGCGGGGACTGCCGAACCTCTGGGTGCCGTCGGCCGACAGCTTCGCGGAGATCGCCGAGTTGCCGCTGCTCGGATCGGGCAAGCTGGACCTGAGGCAATTGTCCGACATGGCGCGGGCGCGGTTCACCGGGGCGGGCCGCTCGTGACCGGTCCCGTGCGGGCGCCCGTGGCCTCACTCACGCTCGGCGGATGCGACGACGTGCGGGCCGAGGTGCTCGTGCACGCCCGGCACCGGCCGCATGGCGCCGAGGCGACGATCACCGGCACGCTCACCGGCCCGCACCGCGGTCGCGACACCACGCTGCCCGCCACGGCGCGGCTCCAGCCGACGGCGACGGCGGGCCTCGCGCGGGCCGTCCTCACCGAGCCGGCCTACTGGACGCCGGATCTCCCCAACCGCTACCGTCTCGAGGCCACGATCATGTCCGCCGGAGCATCGCCGGTCACCGTGGACCGGCTCGTGGGGCTCCGCCGGCTCGGCGTGCGCGGCCGCTCGCTGTGGCTCGACGGCCGCCGTTGGGTGCCGCGCGCAGTGTCGGTCGAGGACGTCGCCGGCATCGACGCCTGCAAGCCCGCCGCGAGCGCGGCGGTCGTCACCGCACCGGACGAGGCGACGCTCGACCGTGCCGACGCGATCGGCGTGGCGGTGCTCGCGCGCGTCTCGAGGGCCGGGTGCAGCCCCGACGACCTGGCCGACCGCATCACCGCCTGGTCCGCCCACCCGTCCGTCGCCGTCGCGATCCTGCCGGATGACGTGCCGACCACGACCGTCACCGAGGTCGCCACGGCGGTCCAGGGTCGCAAGGACACGCTGCTCCTCGCCGCCACGGTGGCCGGGGCGACGTCACCGCCGACCGGGCTCCCCGCGGGCATCGACGTGCTCATGGTCATGCTCGAGACGGATGCCGACCCGCACGACGGCTGGCGGGCGGGTGCCGGCCTTCCGCTCGTCGCATGGCGTCGGCAGCCCGCCGCTCCGACGACGGGGCGACGTCCATGCGACGAACTGCAAGCCGCGCTGGCGGCGTGGGGAACCGCGGGCACGCGCAACACCCTGCGCTGGGACTGGGCGGGCTTCGCGGTGTCATGAGGAACAGCGCGTCGCTCCGTGAGGAAGCCTTCCCCACGCGTCGTTTTGCCGCCACCAGCGCACCGCGTTAGTCTGACGCGATGCCGCTCTACGACCCCGATCGCTTTTCCCGCCAGACCCGCTACGCACCGCTGGGGCCCGAGGGCCAGGCCCGGCTGGCGGCGGCCCGGGTCGCGATCGTCGGCTGCGGGGCGCTCGGCAGCGCGTCGGCCCTGGCGCTCGTGCGGGCCGGCGTGGGATACGTGCGACTCGTGGACCGTGACGTGCCCGAGCGTTCCAACCTGCCGCGACAGGTGCTGTTCGACGAGGCAGACGTGGCCGCGGGCCTCCCCAAGGCCGTGGCGGCCGCGGCGCACCTGCGGCGGATCGACGCCACGGCGACTAACGAGCCGGTGGTGACCGACCTCACGGCCGGCAACGCCGCAGCCACGCTCGGCGGCGTCGACCTGGTGGTCGACGGGCTCGACAACTTCGAGGCCCGGTTCATCGTCAACGAGGTCTGCTGTCGTGGAGGCTTTCCCTGGGTGCACGGCGGCGCGGTCGGCGCCGAAGGCCGCGTGCTCGCGATCCATCCGGGTGTCACCGCCTGCCTCCGCTGCCTCGTGCCCGACCCGCCGCCGCCCGGCGTGCTGCCGACCTGCGACACGGCCGGCATCCTCGGGCCCGCGGCCCTGGTCGTGGGCGCCGTGCAGGCCGCAGAGGCGATCAAGTTGCTCGCCGGCGAAGCCGCGGGAGGCCGGTTGCTGGTCTGCGACCTGTGGGAGAACATCTGGCGAACCGTCGATCTCTCGGGGCTCGCCGCGAGCGGCTGTCCGACCTGCCGCGACGGCGATTCCCCCTGGCTCGAGGGCCGCGCGGGCGCCGTGCCGACGGTGCTCTGCGGCCGCGACGCGGTGCAGGTCCCGGCGGCCACGGGCGCGGTCGATCTCGAGCGGATCGCCGGGCGGCTCGCGGCCGTCGGCCGTGTCGTCGCCAACGCCTGGATCGTGAGGGCCGACATCGAGGAGGGGATTCAACTCGCCGTGTTCGCCGACGGCCGCGCGATCGTGTCGGGCACGCGCGAAGAGGCGCGGGCGCGGGCCATCGTGGCCCGCTACCTGGGGGCCTGACGCGGGATTCCACGGCGGCCGCCGCTCAGCCGCAGCGTCAGTAGCGCAGGCCGTTCTTCCGCACGTGCACGAGGGGGTCGGCTGCCGTGCCGCCGCCGGCGACCACGTCGGCGACGACGACCGCGTGGTCGCCGTGCGCGACCCGTGCGGCCGGACGGCATTCGAGCCACGCCGCCGCGGAGGCCAGCACCGCCAGGCCGGAGGGCGTCCGCTCGACGGCGAGCCCCGCGAACGCGTCGGCCGTCGGCTTGCCGAATCTCGCCAGCAGCGGCCGCTGCGTCTCCGTGAGCACGCTGACCGCGAAGAAGCCGCCGCGGTCGATGGCCGCGAGCAGGTCGCGGGACGGCGCCACGGCCACGCTCACGGCCGGAGGCGCGAAGCCGGCCTGCATCACCCAACTGGCGAGCATGGCACGGTCGAGTTCGCCCTCCCGCCAGGTGACCACGAACAGGCCGCTGGTAATCCGGCCGAGCGCCGTGGCAACGTCCGGTGCGGCGGTGGTCTGGGCGGAGGGCGGTGGCAGCGTCATGGGGGTTGGACGGCGGAGGGAGGCGGAGGCGGCAAACCGTCGATTCCCGAGCCTGCGCCGCTTGCCCGGTCGCCGCCGACGCGACGGTGGTTCTGCGGCACCGCTGTCGAAGCGACGCCGGCCCTGCCGATGTCTCTTCGGGCCCCAGACTCGTGGTGCCTAGAGTGTCGCCGCCTCGCGGCACGATCGCAACCCGCCTTCACACCGTCGGTGCCCACGGCCAGGCCCATGCCAGACCGCTTCGCGTCACGCACCAGGGTCTCGGCCGCCGCGGTTTCCGGCGCGCGCCGGCTCGCGGCGGCCATGGCCTTCGCCGGCGCCGTCGCGATCGCCGCGCCGCCGGAGATGCTGCCGCTTCCGCCGGCCCGCACCAACGGCCCGGTCATCCTCGAGGAGCCCTACGAGCCCGGGACGTTCCTGCCCGATGCAGGCGGTGCTCCCCCGCCCGGCTACCCGGACCCGTTCGCCGACCTGTGGGCACTCCGTCCGTGGTCGTGGCACCTCCTGCCCAACAACGTCATCTACACGAGCTACCTGGCCGGACCGAAGGAGCCGCGGCTGGCGTCGGTCTGGTACGACGACACGGGGCCGGACCCGTTCGACCCGGGCATCCAGAACGGCTGGATGTGGGACATGACCGCCGGCGCCCGGGTGTCGATCCTCCGCTACGGTTCCGACCCGGTCCTCCATCCCCAGGGCTTCGAGGTACAGGTGGAGGGGGCGGCCTTCGTGAGGCTCGATCCCGGCGACGAGATCGACCTCCGCTCGTCGGACTACCGCTTCGGCATCCCGCTCGTCTTCGGCATCGGCCGCTGGCAGACGAAGCTCGGCTACTACCACATGAGCGCCCACCTCGGCGACGAGGCGCTGCTCAAGCATCTGGACTTCTCCCGGGTCAACTATCTCCGCGACGCCATCGTGTGGGGCAATTCCTACTACATCTTCGACTGGATGCGGATTTACGGCGAGATGGGCTACTCCTTCAACAATGACGGGGGATCCGAGCCCTGGGAATTTCAGTTCGGCACCGAGCTGGTGCAGGCCCGCCCGACGGGCATCCACGGCGCGCCGTTCCTGGCGGTCAACGGCATGTCGCGGCAGGAACTCGACTGGGGCGGCAACGTGTGCGTGCAGACCGGCTGGGCCTGGCGGGGCTGGCGGAGCGCGCGGCTGCTCCGCATCGGCTTCGAATACCTCTACGGCTCCGACCCGCAGTACGAGTTCGTGTTCGACGACCAGAATCGCTACGGCGTCGGCGTCTGGTACGACTTCTGACTTCAGGCGAAACACGGGCATCCTGCCCGTTTTCGCCTTGGCATTCGGAGCCGCAGCCGAGGTGCGGCTCGAATGCCGGCTGCTCGCACCTCCGGGCGGCGGAACCGAGCAGGCAGCGACCAACTTCCTCCCAAGGCACTCAGCGAGGGGTGGCCCTTGCCCCGTGAGCCGGCGTAGGCGGCACGCGGAGCCATGGATGGCGGAGCGCGAGCGACGGGAGAGCGGCAGGCGTATGGAGCGGTTTCACGCTGGCCGATGAGGTGGCGACCCGCAGTCCCCGAGCTCAGTGCGGGGGGCTTCCTTCGGGAGGCAAACCTTACCCGCGTCACGCGAGGGCATGCCCGAAGCGAACGTCCGGCGATGGGGCACGGGCCTCCCCGAGCGGTACACTGCTGGCCATGCCGCTGCTGGCGATCGAGACGACGTGTGACGAGACG
>JBJTIV010000368.1:0-5599 GCA_046095145.1 Planctomycetaceae bacterium | reverse complement strand
GGCGGCGGATCGACCGGTCGAGCGCGAGCGCCGAGCGATCGAGCAGCCGCCGCGCGGTCCGCGCATGGCCGCGGAGGCGGCGGTCGAGGATCTCGGCGTCGCGCGGCCTCGCGGCGGCGAGTGTTCCCGCCCGCCAGGCCAGCCAGGCCGCCGGGCGACGCCAGCGGATGCGCCTTGGCGAGCCCCTTGATGAGCGCCAGGCCCAACAGGTCGCTCTCCCCCTCGTAGACGCCCACGGCGAGATGGTCGTGGAGCGAGTCGCCCAGGGGATGGCCGACCAGGAACGCCCGGCCGCCGTGCACGCCCAGCGCCTCGAGCGCAGCCTCGCGGACGCAGCCGCTGGCCGTGGTCTTGGCCACGATCGCCTCGAGTTCGCCGCTGCCGCCCGAGTCGATGGCGGCGGCGGCCCACGCGGCCACCGCGTCGCAGGCCGCGATCGCCGCCGCGATCCGGCCGAGCCGGCCGCGGACGAGCTCGCGATCGGCGATCGGCCGGCCCCACGTCGACCGCGCGAGCGCGTGGGCCCGCGCCTGCGCGAGCAGGATGCGGAGCGTGCCGGCGGCCTGTGCCGCCAGCGTCACGCGGCCGCGGTTGAGCCCGTGCCACACGATCCGCATGCCGTCGCCGCCGGGGGCGTCGAGCACGTCGGCCGCGTCGACCTCGTGCGCCGTGAACTCGAGGGCCGCGTTGTGGGCGTGCTTGAGCGGATGGAGGGCGTAGGGCCGCAGCCGGAAGGTGGGCCCGTCGGCCGCGGGGAGCCGGACGAGCGCAACCGTGGGCCGGCCGTCGAGGAGCGCGAGCACCTTCACCAGCCGGCCGTGGACGGCGCCGGTGATGAACATCTTCGTGCCCGTGAGCAGCAGCCGGCCGTCGCGCCGCTCGAGCACGGCGCGGACGGCGGCCAGATCGCAGCCCACCTCGGGCTCGGTCGCCGCGAAGATGGACACGGGCGCGCCGCACGCGAGCCCCGGCAGGTGCCGGGCCCGCTGCTCGTCGGTGCCGAAGGCGGCGAGCGCCGAGACCGCGCCGATCGTGGAATGCACGGCGAGCATGCCGGCGGCCGTGGGGCAGTCGCCGGCCAGGTGCGTGATCGCGCGGGCGAGGTCGACGAGATCGGCGCCCGCCCCGCCGTGGGCCGCGGGCACGGCCAGGCCCCAGAGGCCCGTGCGGCCGAGCGCGGCCTCCGCCGCGGCGGAGAATTTCCCGGCCGGGGCCGGCGGCGCATCGGCCAGCGGTGCGGCGGGGGCGGCCGTGCCGCCGACCGGCTCGTAGAGCGTGCCCTCGAAACGCAGCCGCGCAAGCTCGGCTCGCGCGCGGTCGACGATCGCGGCCACGGTCTCGGGCGTTGCCTGCGCAGCCCGGGCGGCCGCTGCCGCGAAGCCCCCCGGGCCCGACCGCCACAGGGCCGGCGCCAGCCACGTGCCGCCGGCGACCGTCGCCGCGGCGGGCGCGGGATCCAGGCTCGGCACCGCGCAGGCCCAGCGCGGCGGTTGCGGCGCGGCCGCCGCGGCGATGCGTGCGGCGAAGTGGTCGGCCACGCGGTCGCGGCGGACTTTCAGCGACTCCGTGGCCTCGCCGTGCGCGGCATCGAACGGGCGGTCGACGAGGAAGGCCCGGCGGATCCGCCACTCCCGCGGCAGCCCCGCCTGCCGCCGCACGAGCCGCCGGCCCAGCCACGCGAGCACCCGTGGGTGCGCCAGCGCCCCGCGGCGCGACAGCACGCGCACGCCGAGCGCCCGCACGGCGGCGCGGAGCACCTCAGGCTCGGGAACGATGAGCGCCACCGGCCAGGGCAGCCCGTCGCCCACGACGCAGGCCTGCGCCACCGCCTCGTCCTCGGCGAGCGCCCGTTCCACCGCGGCCGGCGGGATCTTCACGCCCGTCGCCAGCACGAGGGTGTCGCGGAGCCGCCCGGTGATCCGCAGGTGGCCGGCCGCGTCGAGGTCGCCCAGGTCTCCGGTCTCGAGCCACGGCGTCGCCGCGACGTCCACCATCTCGCACCGTGCGGCACCGCCGGCGGCCGCGGGCACGAGCACCTCGACCGCGCGGCTGGGCGTGCGCACGAGCACCTGGCCGCGCGACCCGGGCCGCTCGTCGATCCGCACCTCCACGCCCGGCAGCGGCGGGCCGACCGTGCCCGGGCGGGCGATCCGCGGATTCGACACCGCCACCACGGGGCCGGCTTCGGCGAGGCCGTAGCCCTCGACGAGCGCCACGCCCCGCGCCGCGAAGCACTCGACCGTGCGGCGACGGAGCGCCGCGCCTCCGGACACGCAGACGCGCACGCGGCCGCCGAGCGCCGCCGGCAGGTCGGCGATCCGGCCCGCACGCACCGCCTGCTCGATCCGTTCGAAGAAGGCCGGCACGCCCAGGATCACGGTGGGCGGCAGGAGCCGGCAGGCGTCGAGCACCCGCGACCGCTCGCGGACGACGTGCAGGCAGCCGCCGCGGACCAGCGCCGTGTAGAGGTCGCCCACGCGGGCCATGCCGTGGCTCAGCGGCAGCCACGAGAGCCGCACGTCGTGCGGCTCCGACAGGAAGACGTCGCTGGCGGCCGCCGCGTTGGCAGCCAGGGCCCGCTGCGAGTGGACGTAGCCGCGGGGCTCGCCGGTGGTGCCCGACGAAAGCAGCACGGCGCAGGCCGCGTCGGGATCGCAGGCCGCGACCCGGCGGCCGAGCTGTCGCCGCAGCTCGTCGGAGTCGGCGGCGAGGTCCCGCCAGTCGTCGCCCTCGAGGCCCGCCCAGCGCACGCGGTCGATGCCCCGGGCTGCGGCCGCGGGATCGACGTCGATGCCGGGCATGCCCCCGGACGCACCCCCTGCCGCTCCGCTGCGCACGATCGCCCGCGGTGCGAGCCACTCGACCACTAGCGACTCTCCGGCCGCACCGGCGTCGTGATGCAACGCCGCATGCTCGACGCCGGCGAGCAGGCAGGCCAGGTCCACGGCGATCCAGTCGGGACCGTGCGGGCCGACGTGGGCGATGCGATCGCCCCGCGCGAGCCCGGCGCCGGCCAGCGCCTCGGCGCCGCGGAGCGCTGCGGCGGCGACCTCGGACCACGTCCAGCGCCGCACGCCGGCCGGCCCCGCGGAGGTCGCCAGCGCCGCGGCCTGCGGCGCCTCCCCGAGCCGCGCGGCCAACAGCCCGCCGAGCGACTCGGTCGGCCCGCCCGCGACGCCATCGACGTGCGGCGCGCGGTGCAGCAGCGTGGGATTCATGCGGGCCTCCACGCCCCGCGGACGAGCCGCGGGCCGCCGCCGGATTGTAGTGACGAGGGTTTCGCGGCGAAGCCGCCTCGGGCCAGCGGGGTGCAAGTGGCGGGTGTGCAACCGGTTGCGACCCACCTGCGGGCGCGGCGTGGGGATCCCGCCGGCGCAGCGGAGTTTGGCATGGAGGCGAACGGTGGCCGCGAATTAGACTCCCGCGTTCCGGCCGCCCCCGTCACCCCTCGGGTCCTGCACCATGACCGTCGTTCGCACCGCCGCCTCACTCGCGCTCCGGCCCGCGGCTCCCGTCCGGTGGCTGGCCGTCATGGCGGCGTCCTGCGTCGCCGCCGGCGGCACCGCCCGCGCCGCCGTGCCGGCCGAGCGGCTGGAGGCCCTGGCGGCCGAGGCCGGCCAGGCGGCGACCGAGTTTCGGCCGGTCGAGGCGCCCGCCCTCGACGCCGCCGCCCGCAACCTGCGGGAGGCGCTGCGGCCGCTTGCGGCGCTGCTGGCCCGCAGCAAGAGCGGTGCGGACTGGAAGACCTATCTCGACTGGCCGACGCTCGAGGCGCAGGCCGCCGCGGGATCCGCCGCCGACCCTGCCGCGCTGCGGCGGCTGGAGAGCCGGCTCGGCGCCACCGAGACCGGTCTCGACATGCCCGACTTCGTCCGTGTGCGGAAGGCCGTCACCCGCTACGCCGAGGCCGCCGACGCCGCCAGGGGCAACGGCGCCAAGCGCTGCTCCCAGCGGCTCGAGGCCCTGGCGTCGGCGCTGCGGTCGGCGGCCGCGAACGGCTCGCTCGCGAGCCTCGCCTCGGCCGGCCCGATGCTCGAGCGGCTGGGCGACGCGGGCCAGGCCCCCGCGGTGATCCGCCGCGTCCGCGAGACCCTCGGCCGGCCCAACATGGTGCTCGAGGTGCACGAGCGGCTGTTCGCGCAGGCGGTCGACCGGCCGGTGGACGAGGTCGAGCCGGTGCGCGAGACCATCCTCGGCACGCGCATCCGCGGCACGGGCCGCACCACCGGCAGGGTGCACGTCGACTTCGTGCCCTCCACCGACAGGGCCGCCTTCGACCTGGTGCTCACCGCCCGCAACGTGGCGCACACCCGCGGCACGCAGGGCCCGGTCACGGTCCACAGCCAGGGCTTCACCGACATCGGGGCCCGGCGGCGGATCTTCCTCGACGACCGGTCGGTCTCGGCGACGCCCGTGCAGGCCTCGGCCTCGACCGCCACCCGGATCGGCGGCATCAACGTGAACTCCCGGTTCGGCAAGCGGATCATCCGCCGCATCGCCAACCGCAAGATCGCCGAATCGAAGCCGCAGGCGGAGGCCGTGGCCGAGGCCCGCGCCCGCGACCGGATCCGTCGCGAGTTCACCTCCCAGACCGATCCCGCGATCGCCCAGTTCCGCTCCGAGTTCCAGAACCGCGTCCGCAAGCCGCTGGAGTCGCGGGGCCTGTATCCCGAGTGGATCCACATCAACTCCACCGACTCGGCGCTCGTGACCACCGCCCGCAAGGCCTCGCCCGTACAGCTCGCCGCCGCCAGCTTTCCCCCGCCGGCCGCCGCCGAGAACGTGCTCACGGCGCGGATCCACGAGTCGGCCGTGAACAACTCGCTGGAGCAGCAGTTCGGCGGCACGATCTTCACGCAGGACGACGCCGCGAAGCTCGCGGCCGAATTCCAGGCGAAAATGCCCGAGTCGCTCGGCACCGAGGCCGACCAGCAGCCGTGGGCCATCACGTTCGCGAAGCACCGGCCGATCTCCGTCACCGCGGCCGACGGCCGGCTCACGGTCATGGTCCGCGGCGACAAGTTCGTGTCGGGTGAACGCGACTTCCCCGGAATGGACATCTCGGCCACGTACGCCATCGGCCGAGCGAGCCCGGGTGGCTACGTGCTCGTGCGCGAGGGCGACGTGCAGATCTATCCGCCGGGATTCAAGCCGGGCTCCGGCGAGAAGCTCTCCCCGGCCGAGACCTCGGTGCGGCGCATCCTGCAGCGGCGCTTCGACAAGCTGCTCAAGGCCGACATCGAGGTCCCGGACCTGAAGCTCCAGGGCGAGCTCGCCCACGCCGGCCCGCTGCCGATGCACCAGCTGGAGGCGCACAGGGACGGGTGGATCGTGGCCGGCTGGCGGAAGAAGGATCCGGTGGTCTACGGCTCGCCCGCGCCGGCCAGCGTGGCGACGTCGGCGTCCGCGATCCTCGCGGCCGTCGTGGCGGAGTAGCTCGGGCCGGTCATCAACCGCGTTCAAACAGCACAGCGATGCCCTGGCCGAGGCCGATGCACATCGTGGCCAGGCCGAGGCGGGCGCCCGAGTCGCGCATGGCGTGCACGAGCGTGGTCGCGATCCGGGCGCCGCTGGCGCCCAGCGGATGCCCGATCGCCAG
>JBJTIV010000367.1:0-9902 GCA_046095145.1 Planctomycetaceae bacterium | reverse complement strand
GTCCTACACGGTGATGGTGCCGGTCACGGAGCAGCGGACGGCCACCTACAAGGTGAACGTGCCCTACACCGAGGAGCGGACGGCCACCTACAAGGTGAACGTGCCCTACACCGAGCAGGTCGAGCAGGCCTACACGGTGATGGTGCCCTACACCGAGCAGATGACCGGCACCCGGACGGTGTCGAGGCGCGTGGCGGTCAAGGGCACGAAGACCGTGACCTGCCGCGGCGGCCACTGGGTGACCGAGGCCAAGGAGATTTCCGCCAACGGCCAGTACGACGCCGACGGCAATCCCTGCTGCCCGAAGGTCGTCTGCTGCCGGAAGTGGGTCCCCACGTGCGAGACCAAGGAGATCGAGGTCACCACGTGGAAGACCGAGTGCGAGCAGGTGCCCTACACCTACTGCGTGCGGAAGTGCCGGCCCGAGACCCGGAGCCGGACGGTGTGCGTGCGGAAGACCCGTTGCGAGGAGCGGACGCGGACCTACTGCGTGAAGCTCCACCGCTGCGAGGAGCGGACGCGGAATTACTGCGTGACGAAGCTGGTGCCGGAGACCCGTACGAAGACGGTCTGCCTGCACAAGTCGCGCTGTGAGACGCGGTCGCGGACCATCACGGTCAACCGCTGCGTTCCCGAGACGCGGTCGCGCGAGGTGTGCTACACGGTGCTGGTCCCGCAGCAGCGGACGACCACCGAGACCGTGTGCGCCTGTGACCTGGTGCCGGAGACGAAGACGGAGTCGTACGTCGTCCGCGTGCCGAAGACGGTCACCAAGCAGGTGTGCGTCAAGGTGCGGAAGTGCGTCGAGGAGCAGGTCCCGGCGTACGGCAACGGCGGCAACGGCGGCGGCTGTGGCAAGGCCCGCAAGGGCTGCGGCCTCGGCCTGGGCTGCAAGAAGGGCTGCTGATCATCGCGCCGGCCCGAGCGGGCCGGAGTGACGCGGAAGCCAACGGCGGCGGGTCGGGCGTACAGGGCGCCCGGCCCGCCGTTTTGCTATCTCTCTCGAGGGAACGGCCATCCATGGCCCGTTCCCTCTCTGTCGGCCGCGGGCGACGCCAAGGGTCGCCTGGGCCGACTGCGGTGCTTCCTGCACCGACTCTCTCGAGGGAACGGCCATCCATGGCCCGTTCCCTCTCTGTCGGCCGCGGGCGACGCCCTGTGAAATCCGTGTAACGCCCCGGCGGTGGCGGCGTTAAGAAGGGTGCGACGACGGCCGGGCATCCGCACCCCGAGGCACCGACCATGGCAGCGACGTCCGCCCAGGCCTGGGTGCTCGAGGCCGTGGACCGCTACGAGCGGCCCCTGATGCGCTACGCGCGCCGGCTCCTCGACGACTGCAACCTTGCCGCCGACGCGGTGCAACATGCCTTCCTGAGACTCTGCGAGCAGCCGCGGGAAGCGGTCGAGGGCCGCGTGGCGCCGTGGCTGTTCCGCGTCTGCCGCAACCGCGCCGTGGACCATATGCGGAAGGCCGGCCGCGAGCGGAGCCTGCTCGACGCCGATCACGATGCCGCGGCGCCGTCGGCCGGTGGGGCGCTCCCCGGCCGCGAGGCCGACCCGGCCCTCGCCGTCGAGCGGGCCGACCTGGCCCGGCACCTGTCGGTGCTGCTGGCCCGCCTGCCGGCGCCGCAGCGCGAGACGATCGATCTGTGGTGCGAGGGGCTCTCGCACAGACAGATCGCCGAGATCACCGCCCGCAGCGAGGCGCACGTGCGTGTGCTGGCGCACCGCGGCCTCACGGCGCTGCGGCGACACCCGCAGGTCCGGGCCCTGCTCGCAGACCACGGCAGCCACGACGACGCCACGACCACACCGCACCCAGCCGCGAGAGGCACGCCATGACCAGCGATGAACACGACCTGCATCTCGGACCCGACCGCGAGGAGCGCGACGCGCTGCTCTCGGCCCACGCCCTCGGCGAGCTCTCGGGGCCCGATCTCGACGCCGTCGAGCGGCTGCTCGCCGACCCCGGGGCCGACGACGCCCGCCGGACCGTCGCGGAGACCCGGGATATCGCCGCCGCCCTGCGCGCAGGCCGAGGGCTCGACCTGCCACCGCCATCGGCCGACCTGCGGCGCGCCGTCGTGGCGGCGCTGACCGTCGCGCCGCCGACCGAGTCGCGGCACCGCCACAGCCGCATCTCCGGCTGGCTCGCACTCGCCGGAACCCTCGCGGCGACGGTGCTCGTGGCCGTCAGCGTCCTGCAACCCGGACCCGCAGCGCGCACCGTCGCCCAGCGGCGAATCGCGGATGAAAAGGCCCCGCCGGCGCCGCCGGCCGCGGCCGCCTCCGAAAGGGCCAGGCCGGGGGTCGCGGCCCGCACGCGCAGGCAGGAAAAGACCGTCGCGCCGGCTGATCGTGAGATCGTCGTGGAGGCGTTGGCCAGGCAGCCCGCCCCGACACGACCGCAGGAGATCCCGACGTCCGCCGGCGCGCGTGTCATGGACGCCGAGGGTCGAGGCGGCACGTGGCGATTCTTCCACGGTCCCGCCGCGCGGCTCGGCGAACCCGCTCCCGCGAACACCGAGCGGTTCGGTCGTGTCGCGGAGCAGGGTTTTCTCACCGTGGCCGACCGGCCGTTGTCCACGTTCTCGATCGACGTCGACACGGCGTCGTACGCGGTGGTCCGCCGGTTTCTGTCCGGCGGCCAACTGCCCCCGGCCGACGCGGTGCGGATCGAGGAACTCCTGAACTCCTTTCGCTACTCGTATCCACAGCCCGTCGGCGACGACCCCTTCGCGGTGGCCCTCGAGGCGGCCGACTGCCCGTGGCGGTCGGGGCACCGGCTCGTGCGAATCGGCATCGCCGCCCGCGACGTCGACCGCGCGCGGCGGCCCGCGGGCAACCTCGTGTTTCTCATCGACGTGTCGGGGTCGATGGACGAGCCCGACAAGCTGCCGCTCGCGAAGCAGTCGCTCGCCATGCTCGTGGAGGAACTCACGGAGAACGACCGCGTGTCGATCGTGACCTACGCGGGCGACGCGGGCGTGAAACTCCCGCCCACGAGCGGCGACCAGAAGCGGCGGATCCTCGACGTGATCGAGGGTCTGGCGGCGGGCGGCTCGACGCACGGCAGCGTTGGCATCGAGCTGGCCTATGCCCAGGCCCGGGAGCGCTTCATTCCGGGGGGCGCCAACCGCGTCATCCTCTGCACGGACGGCGACCTGAACGTGGGCATCACGAGCGACGTGGCCCTGGTCGAGCTCGTGCGGGAGCAGGCCCGGGGGGGCACCTTCCTCACGGTGCTCGGCTTCGGCCGGGGCAACCTCCAGGACGAGAAGCTCGAGGCGATCGCCGACCGGGGCAACGGCATCTACGCCTACGTGGACGGCGTCCGCGAGGCGCGGAAGATCCTGGTCGAGCAGCTCACGGGCTCCACGATCACGATCGCCAAGGACGTGAAGATCCAGATCGAGTTCAATCCCGCGACGGTGGCCTCCTACCGGCTCATCGGCTACGAGAACCGCCGGCTCGCCGACGCCGACTTCCGCGACGACGCACAAGACGCCGGCGAGATCGGCGCCGGCCACACCGTGACGGCGCTCTACGAGATCGTGCCGGCGGGAGTCGCGACCGGCGGCGACGGCGCGGGCGCCGAGCCGCTCAAGTACCAGGCCGACGCGCCGCGGCCCGCGGCGCCAGTTCCCGCCGGCCCGGCCAGCGGCGAACTGCTCACGGTGAAGCTCCGCTTCAAGGAGCCCGAGGGCGACTCGAGCGTGCTCCGCGAGTTTCCGCTCGCCGACCGGGGCGGCGCGTTCGCCGCCGCGAGCGCCGACACCCGCTTCGCCGCCGCGGTGGCCGCCTTCGGCATGATCCTGCGGGGCAGCGAATTCAAGGGCGAGGCCACGCTGCCGCTGGTGGCGACCATCGCCGGCGCCGCCCTCGGCACCGACGAGGGCGGCTACCGCGCCGAATTCCTCGACCTCGTCCGCAAGGCGGAGATGATCCGGAACGCCGATCGGCCCAAGTGAACACCCGGCAGCTCTCCAGCGAGGGGTTGCCCGTGCCATCGAGCCGGCGTTGCTGACCAGCGGAGCCAGGATGGCGAAGCGCAGGCAGCACCGAGTGAGCGAAGGGCATGATGCCCGGAGCGAACGTCCGGACGAGATGGCACGGGCAACCCCGGCCCCACGCACGAGCGTCCGGCGAGAGGGCGTGGGCAGCCCAGGCCACGGAAAGACCCTCCGTCCAGCGTGCCCTCGGACACGCAAGGCCGGAGTACACTGCCGCCCATGAACCACTGGCTGATCAAGAGCGAGCCCGACGTGTTCTCGATCCACGACCTCGCGAAGGCGAAGGGCCGGACGACCCACTGGGAGGGCGTGCGCAACTACCAGGCCCGCAACTTCCTGCGGGCCATGAGGAAGGGCGACCGCGCGCTCTACTACCACTCCAATGCCGAGCCCTCGGCCGTGGCCGGCGTCGTGGAGGTCGTCCGCGAGGCCTATCCCGACCCCACGGCCTGGAACCCGCGGAGCGACTACCACGACCCGAAGGCGTCGCCCACGAACCCCGTGTGGTCGATGGTCGACGTGCGGCTGGTGGAGATTTTTCCTACCGAGATCCCCCTCGAGGATCTCCGCGGCGTGAAGGCCCTGGTGGGCATGGAGCTGCTGCGGCGCGGCAGCCGGCTCTCGGTGCAGCCGGTCACGAAGGGCCAGTTCGACACGATCGTGCGGCTGGCCGCCGGCCGCGGGAAGGCCGCCGCGGGGCGGCGGACCCGGGGCAGGGCATAATCCGCCCATGCCCTGCCGCCTCGATACGCCCGCGGCCTCTGTCCGGTCGGCCTCCGCGCCGCTGCCGGAGCCGCTCGCCTGGATCGACGCCGAGCTCGCCGACCTCGAGGCGGCCGATCTCCTCAGGCCCCGCCGCGTCCGCACCGGCAGACAGGGACGCGACGTCGAGCTCGACGGCCGCTCGCTCGTGAACTTCGGCTCCAACGATTACCTCGGCTACGCCGGCGACGTCCGGCTCGTGAAGGCCCTCTCCAAGGGCGCCTGTGCCGAGGGCGCCGGTGCCGGTGCCAGCCCGCTCGTGAGCGGCCACTCCGCTGCCCACGAGGCGCTCGAGACGGCGCTCGCCGACCTCCTCCAGGTGCCGGCCGTGCTCGTCTTTCCGAGCGGCTTCGCCGCCAACGCGGCCACGATCGCGGCCCTGGTCGGCCCCGGTGACCTGGTCGCCAGCGACGAGCGGAACCATGCGAGCATCATCGACGGCTGCCGGCTCTCGCGGGCGACGGTCGCGGTCTATCCGCACCGCGACGTGGCCGCGGTCGAGGCGGTCCTGGCCGGCTCGACGGCCCCGCGGAAACTCGTCGTCACCGACACGCTGTTCTCGATGGACGGCACGATCGCGCCGCTGGCCGAGTTGTGCGCCGTGGCGGCGCGGCATGGCGCGATCCTGATGGCCGACGAGGCGCACGCCACCGGCGTCTTCGGGTCGCGCGGCAGCGGCCTCGTCGAGGCGTGCTCCTGTGCCGACGGCGTGCACGTCCGCGTCGGCACGCTCTCCACGGCCCTCGGCGCCGCGGGCGGCTTCGTGGCCGGCCACGCGCGGCTCGTGGAGTTCCTCCGGCACCGCGCCCGGGCCTGGATCTTCTCCACCGCCCATCCGCCGGCGGTGGCCGCGGCGGCCACGCGGGCGGTCGGCCTGGTGGCGGCGGAGCCCGGGCGCCGCCATGACCTCCTCGAGCGGTCGGCCGCCTTCCGCGGGCTGCTGGCGGGCCGCGGCATCGACATCGGCGAGGCGACGGCGCAGATCGTGCCCGTCGTGGCGGGTCCGGCCGCGGCCGCCGTGGCGCTCGCCGAAGACCTGGCGCTGGAGGGCTTCTTCGTGCCGGCGATCCGGCCGCCGAGCGTGCCGGTCGGCCGCAGCCTCGTGAGGGTGAGCGTCTGCTGGCACCACGACGAGGCCGACCTCGACCGGCTCGCGGGGGCGATCGTGCGGCATGCGTCCCGAGTCTGACCTCCCCTGGTGCGTGATCGGTGCGGGGCCCTCGGGCCTCACCGCGCTCAAGAACCTCCGCGCCTCCGGCATCGCGGCCGAGTGCCTGGAGCGCGAGGACTCGGCCGGGGGCAACTGGAATTTCGGGGCCGCGACGTCGCGGGTGTTCGCCTCCACGCGGCTGGTCAGCTCCAAGTCGCTGACGGCCTATCTCGACCACCCGATGCCGCGGGACTGGCCGGCGTATCCCGACCACCGGCAGTGCCTCCAGTATCTCCGCGGCTACGCGCGGCGTTTCGGCCTCGACCCGCACATCCGCACGGGCTGCGCCGTCGACCGCGTGGAGCCCGCCGGCCCGCCGGGCACGGGCTGGATCGTCCGTACCGGCGGCGGCGCCCGAACCTACGCGGGCGTGATCGTGGCCAGCGGCCACAACCACGCGCCCCGCCTGCCGGAGATCACCGGCACGTTCACGGGCCGGCTCTGCCACGCCGCCGAGTACAAGTCGCCGCATCAGCCGGTCGCCGTGGCCGGCGCCCGCGTGCTGGTCGTCGGCGGTGGCAACTCGGGCTGCGACATCGCCGTCGAGGTGTCGCGACACGCCGCGCGGACGGTGCACTCGACCCGCCGCGGCTACCACGTCGTGCCCCGCATGATCCTCGGCCGGCCGGCGGACGTGCGGGCCGAGCGGCTCCTGCGGATGGGCGCGCCCGTCTGGCTGCGGCGGTTCGTGAGCCTGCGGCTCATCGACCGCACGATCGGACTGCCCAAGCGGCACGGCCTGTCCGAGCCCGATCACCGGCTCTGGGAGACGCACCCGATCATCAATTCGGAGTTGTACGAGCGGATCGACTCTGGCGCCATCGTGCCGGCCGGCGACGTGGTCGGCTGCGACGGCCGCGACGTCACCTTCGCCGACGGCCGCCGGGAGCCCTTCGACCTCGTGATCTGCGCGACCGGCTACCGCACCACGCACCCGTTCATCGACGCGCGGCTGCTCGGCGCCGACTGCGCCGACGGACTCCCGCGACTGTTCCTGAACATGCTGCACCGCACCCGCGACGACGTGGCCGTCGTCGGCCTCATCCAGCCCGACAGCGGCCAGTGGGGCCTCACCGATCTGCAGGCACGGCTCGTCGCCCGGATGATCGTCGCGTCACGTCGCGCTCCCAAGGCCGCCGCCTGGCTCTACACGCAGCGCCAGCGGCCCCCTCGGCGACCTCCGATCCACTACGTCTCATCCCCGCGTCACGCCCTCGAGGTCGAGCATTTTTCATATCGCCGCGCGCTCGAGCGGCTGATCGCGGGCCTGGACCGCAGGATCCGCCACGGGTGCGTCTGACGCCGTGAGATCACGGCCCACACGAGCCCTGACACACACGTCACGGCGACGCAGGCAGCACGAGCGGTGACGCGGCCGGTTGAGGCGGCGGCGCCTGCTGGCCGCCCAGGAGCGCGTCGAGACCCCTCACGATGCCGTCGCTGATCACCGCCTGTGCCGTGTTCTCCACGATCTTCGCGAGCATCAGGTCGATCGCCCGGGCGTCGAACTGCGGCCGCTCGACGGTGCCCTTGAGCGGGATCACCAGCGGCGTGCGCAGCAATTGCGCGACGACGGGCGTCTGGCCGGCCGCGTCGGCGCGGAGCGCCACCTCCACGAGCATGGCCAGCGTGCCGTCGGCCCCCACGCTGCCGCCGCTTTTCACGGTGAGCTGACCCGCGTCGAGTACGAGGCCCTCGTGCCAGAGCCGGCGCTCCGCGAGTCGCAGCCGCACCGGATCGGGCCGCACCCGCATGAGCACAGGCTGGTCACCGAGCGCCAGCCGCGGATCGACGAGCGCCTGGAGCTTGGCTACGAGCGTGGCGAGCGGCGCCAGGGCCGCGTCGGGCGCGACCTCGAGGGCCTCGAACACCACCCGGCCCTCCGCGAGACCCGCGAACGGGTCGGCCAGTGGCAGCCGCGCGCCGGCGAGGTCGATGCTCACGAGGCCGCTGGTGTGCGTGGCGTGGCCGACGAGCGGCGAGAGCCAGGAGACGAGCCGTCGGGCCGGCGCGCCGTCGACGGCCACCCGCTCCACCACGCGGCCGGCGGGCACGACCAGCTCGCGTGGCTCCGCCGCCAGCGCCACCCACGGCGACCCGCGCACGCGACCGCCGGACACGCCCACGTCGAAGGGTCCGAAGGCCACCTGCCCCTCGATCACGCGCAGGGGAATCTCGCCGGCGTCGAGCCGGAACCCGGCGAGGTCGCCCGCCTGCCACGCCAGCGACGTGTCCACCGTGAGCGAGCGGACGAGATCGGCGGCCGAGGATCGCGCTGCCGCGGTCGCCACGGGCAGGGCGATCCGCGCCTGCGGCGTTGGGCCGCTTCCGGCCTGGGCCGCCGCCGCCCAGTCCGCGGGCAGGGGCAGCGCGGCGGCGTCCGCGGCCGGCGGCGACGGGGAGGCCGGCGGCACCTCGGCGAGTCGGCCGCGCAGGGCGAAGGGCCGACCGCCGCCACCGGCCAGTTGCACGATGCCGCCGGTCCACGGCGCCACGAGCCGCGACACCTGCTGCCAGTCGTAGGCCAGGGTGCCGTCGAGCGCGAACCCCCGCGGCCGGCCGCCCACGGAGCCGCGCGCCGTCACCGCGAGCGTCGACGACTCGAGGGCCAGCCGGTCGATCCGCACCATGTCGGTGGTCACCGCGGGCACGGCGAACTCCACGGCCAGCGTCGCCTGGGGCTCGGTCCACAGCGGCCGCGGCGCGCCGGCCGCGGCGGTGGCCTCGGCCAGTGCGAGCTGGCTGCCGGTGGCCTCGACGACGATGTCGAGTCCGTCGGCACCGTCGACGAAGGCGAGCGTGCCCCACGCGCGGCCCGCGGCGGGCCAGCGGCCGCACGTCTCCGGATCCATGAGCCAGCGCTCGAGCCGGCCCGCGTCGGCCTGCCACTGCACGGTGCCCCGCAACCGGTCGCGCCAGCTGGGACTCCGTTCCGTGGGCGCGGTCCGCCAGGAGAGCCCGGCGGTTCGCAGCGACATCGTGGCCGTGAGCACCTCGGCGGAAGCCAGGTCGATCCGGCCCGCCGCGGGCCGCACGACTCCCACGGCGGAGGCGAGCAGCCGTGGCTCGGCGATCCGCCGGCCGGCCGTCGCCACGGCCAGCCGCTCGACCTCGGCGGTGGCCCGCGTGATCTCCCAGGCATCGCCGCGGGCCGTCGCCGCCACGGCCGCCGTGACCCGGCCGCCGAACTCCACGCCGTCCACCACGGCCGCGGGCAACAGCGGCGCCAGCCGGGCGTGCCAGCGGCCCAGGTCGCCGGCGAGCGCCAGGTCGGTCGCCGCGGGTGATCCCCCGACCGCGCGCACCGCCGCGCCACGGCCGACCTCCAACGAGTCGACGACCACGCCTCCGGCCAGCGTGGCCTCGAGCCTGTCGTCGCCGCTCGTGACGACCGCATGCGCGGCCTCGAGCGTCGCGCGACCTCCCGTCCAGCGGCCGGTGAGCTCGCCTTCGATCGACATCGCCTCGTCCCGCCACGGCGGGCGGCCGGGCACGACGAGTTCGAAGTCCTCGAGGTCGGCAGCCAGCCGCGCGTGGGTCGGGCCCGTGGCCGTCGGCCGCGACCACTCGAGCCGGCCGCGCGACGTGCCGGCGAGCGTGACTCCAGCGAGGTCGACCACCTCGGCGATGTCGGAGACCAGGGCGTTGCAGTCGAGTGTCCACTGCGCCGTGGCTGCGTCGGCGGTGCCGGCGACCGTGGCCTCGAGGGCGTCCGACGTGAGCCGCGCCTCGTCGATGCGGAAGCCGCCCCCCGGACCCCGGCGGGCCTTGAGCCAGGCCGTGAACGGCTCGGTCCAGCGGAGCGACCGTTCGGTCTTCCGGCCGGTGGCCTCGTCGACGACGAGTTGCTCGGCCGCGACGTGTCCCGCCGCCAGGCGGACCTCGAGCATCCGCCCCTCGCCGTCGGCCCGGGCCGC
>JBJTIV010000366.1:0-5510 GCA_046095145.1 Planctomycetaceae bacterium | reverse complement strand
GCCGAGCGGCGGCAGCGCCCGCCCCGTGCCGGTGATGCTCGTGGAGAGGGCGGCCCCCGCGACGCCGGAACAGTCGACGCGGTAGACGGTCCGACCGGGATCCGGGCGTGCGGTTGGCTCGGACCGCGGAACGTCCTACGCTGGAGAAGCGTGGCGTTCGTCTCGCTGGTCGTCTCGCTGGTCGTCTTGCTGGTCGTCTTGGCGGTCGTCGCGGAGGAATCCAGACCGTGCGTTCGGCGGCCCTCCTCTCCGCGGCGCTCGTGGCTCTCGCCGGCCCACGGCCCGCCGGACGGTGATCTCGATCCCGCACCCCACCAACACCAACCACAACGGCGGCTGGATCGGGTTCGCCCCCGGCGGTGGCACCGTGCTCTCGATCACCACCGGTGACGGCGGCGGCAGCAACGATCCGGCCAATAACTCGCAAAACACGAACACCCTGCTGGGCAAGCTGCTGCGGATCGACGTCGGAGCCGGCGGTCTCGACTTCACGAGCCCCGCCGCGAGCTACTCGATCCCCGCGGGCAACATGACCGTCAATCCCAACAGCAACCTGGCCAGTCCGGCTCCCCCGAGCCTCGTCGTGCGGCCCGAGATCTACGCCTACGGCCTGCGGAATCCCTGGCGCAACGCCTACGACCGCCTGACGGGCGACCTCTACATCGCCGACGTCGGACAGGGTGCCCGCGAGGAGATCAACGTGATCCCGGCCGGCCGGGCGAACACGGCGACGCTCAACCAGGCGGCGGGCTCCACCAACGGCATCAACTTCGGCTGGCGGGTCCGCGAAGGGACGATCGCCACGCCCTCGGTCGGCAGCAGCCAGCTCCGCAACGACGACGTGGCTCCCGTATTCGACTACGTGCGCAGCGGCACCAGCGGCCAACTGCCCTTCTACGGGCGGAGCGTCACCGGCGGCTACATCTACCGGGGCCCGGCGCTGCACGACTTCGGGATGAACCTCGACGGCACCTATCTCTTCGCCGACTACGTCTCCAACCAGATCGGATCGTTTCGCTACGACGTGGGCATGCGGGCGCTGACCGACCTGCGCAACCGGACCTCCGAAATCATGGGCAGCCTGCCGGCCGGCGTGTCGCTGTCGGGGCTGGCGTCGTTCGCCGAGGACGGACTGGGGAACGTGTACCTGCTCAACGCCTCGACGGGCGACGTGTTCCGGATCGCGGCGGCACAGCCCGACGGGCCGCGGATCGACGTCGCCGCCGGTCAGTCCCGCACCCAGTCCGAGGCCGGCTATCCGCTCATCAGCGGGAGCTTCGCGCTTCGCAAGACCGGGGCCGGCCGACTGGTGCTGACGGCGGGCAACCTGCACTCGGGCGCGACCACCATCGAGTCCGGCACCCTGGCGCTGGCGTCCGGAGCGGCGCTCGCGGCCTCGTCGTTCGTCGAGGTCGCCACCGCGGCCACGCTCGACGTGACCGCCGTCGCGGGAGGCTACGACGTGCCGGCCGGTCAGGTCGTCGGCGGCCGCGGGACCGTGGCCGGCTCCGTGCACTTCGCCGCCGGCGCCACGTTGTCTCCCGGAGCCTCGGGGAACGCCGCGACCGGCCTGGGCGGCGTCGATGAGACCGTCCTCCTGACGGTGCCCGAGCCCGCCGGCCTGCACCTCGTCGTCGCGGCGGTCGCCTGGGCCGCCGTGCGGCGGCGCCGCGGGTGCCGGGCCGTGGCCCCGTCGGGCGACTGACATCGGCACGGTCGGGTGGATAGAACTGTCCGGGCGGGTGTCGGTGCGCTCCACGCGATCGACCGAGGCCCGTCGGGAGCGAGGCCATGCAGCCCAGAACCACCCACGCCCGCAAGGAATACGAGCGCGGCGCGCTCGACGAGGCGACGGTCGCCCGCGACCCGTTCGCGCAGTTCGCCGCCTGGTACGACGACGCCGTCGCGGCCGGCGTGCCCGAGCCCGAGGCGATGACCCTGGCCACCGCCACGCCCGATGGCCGCCCGTCGGCGCGGCTGGTCCTGCTGCGGGGCTTCGACGCGCGGGGCTTTTGCTTCTTCACCAACTACGAGAGCCGCAAGGGCCGCGAACTTGCCGCCAATCCGCAGGCGGCCCTCACCTTCCACTGGGCCGACCTCGAGCGGCAGGTGCGGATCGAGGGCCGCGCGGAGCGCACGACCGCCGCCGAATCCGACGCCTACTTCCACAGCCGGCCGAGCAGCTCGCGGATCGGCGCCTGGAGTTCGCCGCAGAGCGAGGTGGTGCGCGACCGTGCGGCGCTCGACGAACTCTTCGCGCGGTTCCGCGCGGAGCACCCCGACGACGCGGCGATCCCGCGGCCGGCCCACTGGGGCGGCTTCCGGCTCGTGCCCGAGCGGATCGAGTTCTGGCAGGGGCGGCCGAGCCGGCTCCACGACCGGCTCGTGTTTCGCAACGCGCCGGCGGGCGGCTGGATCATCGAGCGGCTGGCCCCCTGACCGCCACGCTCTCGCACCTTGCCACTCACGCGCGCCGACCGAGAAACAAGCAGGCCCTGCCGCCGCCGCCGCGGTGCACGGGCGACCGCTCGATCGCCACGCCAAAGCCGCTCCGCTCGAGCCGGCGCCCGAACTCCGGATCGTCCGTCGCCGACCAGACGGCCAGGCACCCGCCGGGCACAAGCGCCGCCCGCGCGGCCTCGAGCCCCGCCGGTGCGTAGAGGCGGTCGTTGGCGGCGAGCGTCAGCCCGTCGGCGCCGTTGTCGACGTCGAGGATGATCGCGTGCCACCGTCCACGGCGCACAAGCACGTCGGCCACGTCGGCCGTGAGCACCTCCACCCGCGGGTCGTCGAGCGCCGCGGCCCCGCCGCCGAACCCGGGATCCCGGTTCCACGCGATCACGGCCGGCATCACTTCCGCCACCGTCACGCGGGCGCCGGGCCCGAGCGCCTCGAGCGCCGCCCGCAGCGTGAAACCCATGCCCAGGCCGCCGATGAGCACCCGCGCGGCGGGCACGTCGCGCAGGCCGGCGCAGGCGAGCTCGGCCAGCCGCTCCTCGGAATGGTGCTGCCGCGTCGACATCAGCCCGACGCCGTCCACGCGGATCAGGAAGTCCCCGTCGTGCTCGTGGAGCGTGAGCGACCGGCCGTCGGGAGTCGTCGCCCGGCCGCGCTCGATGGTGGGTTTCATGGCGGGCCCGCGAGCGGACGGCGCGGCGACCGTCGTCAGCTTTCGCCGCCGCCGTCGAGCGCGGCGAGCCGCTCGAGCGCCGCGGCGAGCCGCTCCTCGAGCCTGGCGACGCGGGCCTCGAGGCCTGCGGCGGCCGGCGCGGCCGGCTGTTCGGGCGGCGCGTCGAGTTCGTCGTCGGGGGCCGCCGGCGCGACCGGGTGTGACGCCATGCCGAGCTGGGACCGCACCTTCTCCAACTTCTCCGGCGGCAGGAGGCCGTGCGTGAGCATGCGGCCGCGGCCCGGCGGCGAGAGCCAGACCACGAGCCCCCGCTCGGCGAGCCGGTCGAGGTGGCCGCGGAGCACGTCGAGATCGGGGATGGGGTCCATGCGGCTGGCCCGGCCCCGCAGGTCGCCCTCCGTCTGCTCGCCCCGCAGGAGCAGTTCGCCGAGGATCGCCAGCTCCTCCTTCTCCACGCCGAGCCACTCGTAGGCCAGGTGGCGATAGCGCGGGATCTTGCCGCTGCCGAACACCTCGGCCATCGCCCCGGCGGCCCGCAGCGACAGCACCGCCCGCATCACCTGCTCCTCGTCGAGCGTCAGCACCGGATCGCGGTTGCTCTTCTGGTTGCAGCCGGTGACCAGGGCGTTGAGCGACAGCGGATACTGGTCGGGCGTGGTCTTGCCCTTCTCGATGAGCGTGCCGAGCACCCGTCGTTCGACGGCGTCGAGCGGGCGGATGCCTCGTTCCGTGGCGGCGGCGTCGGTCATGGGCTGCCGTGTGATGCGTCGGGCCGGGGCCGGCGGGACCGGGTCGGGGCCGAGTATACGCCCGAGCAGCGGCGATCCCATGACGCCCGAACCGCGTCCTGGCCGACTCGAACGCGTAGACTTCCGGCCCGGGTCCGGGCGGCGCGTCACGACCGTGCGGCGGGGCCGTTATCGTGTCGGGCCCCGCGCCGCCGCGGTGGCGGGCCGGCCCTCCATCTCCTGGAGCCTGCGCGATGCTCGCGTCACTGGTGCGCCGCCGCGGACCTGCGGCGGCTCGATGGCTGCTCGCGATCGGAGTGGTGGGCATGAGCTGGCTGGGGGCACGGGCCGACGAGGGTGTGGACGGGCCACGGGCCGACGCGTGGCGGCGGGTGCAGCAGGCCCTCGACGAGGGCACGCCGCAGACCGCGCTCGAGGTGCTCGCGGGCGTCGAGCAGGCCGCCACCGCGGACCGCGCCTGGGCGGAGGTGGCGCGGGCGATCGCGTCGCGAATCCTCGCCGAGACCGGCGACCGGCCGCCCGACGACCCCGAGCGGATCATCCGCCTCGCAGCGGCGACCGCGGCGGCGCCCCCCGAGACCCGCGGCGTGCTCGAGGCGATCCGCGCGAACTGGACGTGGGGCTACTTCCAGATGAACCGCTGGCGCTATCAGCAGCGCACGCAGGGCGGCGCCGACGGACAGGATCTCGCGACGATCGCCGAGTGGGACCTGCCCACGATCGTCGCCGAGATCCGGGCGCGGTTCGCCGCGGCGGTCGGCGCCCCCGGCAGCCCGGAGCGGGCCACGCTCCAGAAACGGCCCGTCGCGGACTGGTCGGCGCTCATCGAGCAGGGCACGCTGCCCGACGCGTGGCGGCCGACCGTGTGGGACGTGATCGCCCGCGACGCGCTCGTGTTCGCGGCCTCCGGCGAGCGGGGCCTCGTCAACCCCGAGGACGCCTTCGAGCTCGACGCCGAGTCGCCGGCGCTGGGCACGCTCGAGGCATTCCTGGCCTGGCGGCCGGAGGCCGATCCGGCCGTCACCGACGCCGACTCGCCCCTGCTCGAGGCCGCGGCGCTCTATCGCGGCCTGATCGAGTTCCATCGCGGCGACGCCGACCCGACGGCGCTCCTCTCGGCCGACCTCGACCGGATCCTGTGGGCGAGCGCCGCCGCAGTGGGACCGGACGTCGTCGACCGCAAGCGGGAGGCGCTCGAGGCCTTCGTCGCGCGGGCCGGTGACCACGAGGCGGCCGCCCTCGCCCGCTTTCACCTGGCCGAGCTCGTGCGCGAGGAGGGCGATCCCGCCGAGGCCAGGGCCATCGCCCTGGTGGCGGCCGAGCGGCATCCCGCGACCGCCGCCGGCGGGATGTGTCGCAATCTCGTCACGGCGATCGAGGCCCGCGAGCTGTCGCTCCTGACCGAGCGGAGCTGGGCCGCCCCCTGGCCCGTGGTGCGCGTGAACTACCGCAACCTCACGACGGTGTTCCTGCGGCTGGCGAAGGCCGATGTCGAGGGCCGGCTCCGGGCGGGCAAGCCCCATGCCGGCTGGCTCGACGACGCCGACCGGGCCGCGATCCTGGCCCTGCCCGCCGTGAAGACGCACGCGGCCGACCTGCCGGCCACCGGGATGTCGTGATGCGTCGGCAGG
>JBJTIV010000365.1:0-21096 GCA_046095145.1 Planctomycetaceae bacterium | reverse complement strand
GTATCGCTCAACACCCCGGAGTCCGGTCGAGGAGGAGGAAGAGTCCGATCCGGTCTCGCCCAAGAACCCGGAGTCCCGTCGCTTCCGCTCCGGGCTTGGATACGTGGGGATGCGATCATCTTCTCCATGCAAGCCCCCGGCGGAAGCTGGGGGACTCCGCGTGGAAGCTGCGTTCGTGGGCCATGCTCACCGGCGTCAGGTCGCGACGTGCGTCACACGATCGCCAGCGGGTTGCGGCGTTCCTCGAGCGTGCCGCGGGTCACGCCCACGCGGTTGGCGGCCTTGAGCGCCGTCCACACTTCCCGGCCGGTCACGCGGCCCGCGAGCAGGTCGCGGTAGGCCCGCACGATCCGGCCGATGTCGGCCGTGTCCTCGTCGAGGAGCTCCACGCGCACGTGTCGCACGCCCCGCGCGAGGAGCGCGGGCACCGCCTCGGCGGCGCTCTGCGGCACGGCGTTCCAGAGCGTGTTGCGACAGCCCACGTCGGCCGTGAGCGGGTGGGCCACGCCGATGCGGTCGCGGAGGTGGACCACGTGGTCGTCGCACGGCCGGCCGCAGTTCGTCTTGTTCGTGCCCGGCGAGAGCACGGCACAGAACACGCAGTGCTCCATGTGAAAGAGCGGCATCCGCTGGTGGATCACCACCTCCAGCCGCGCGACGTCGGCCGCCGCCACGAGGGCCAAAAGCTGCTCGCGGTTCAGGTCGTACGACGCCGTCACCCGCCGACAGCCGGCCGCCAGGAGGAAGTCCGCCGTCAATTCGTTGGCCACGTTGAGCGAGAAGTCAGCGACCACCGGCAGGCCGAGGTCCCGGAAGAACACGAGCCCCGCCCAGTTGCGCACGAGCACGGCGTCGGGTTCCTGCCGGGCGAGCACCCGGAAGATGCCCAGTTCGTCGGGCTTCTGGATCCGCGGCGTGGCCAGGGTGATCGAGGCCCCGGCAGCCCGACAGGCGGCGACCGCCTCGCGGTAGAGCTGGATGTCGGCGAACTCCGCCTGCAGGCTCCGCTCCCCGAGTTCGAGGGCGGCCCGCAATTGCGCGAGCGAGCGGACGAGCACGTGGAGGGAGGTGAGGGCCGTGGCTTCGGGCGACCGCGCGCAAGCCCGGAGCGGAAGCGACGGGACTCCGGGTTCTTGGGCGATACCGGATGAGATTTTTCTTCGTCTCCTCGACGGGACTCCGGGTTCGTGGGCGATACCGGACCAGATTTTTCCGTCTCCACGACGGGAATGCGGGTCGTTTGGCAAGCCCGTTTGCGCGTGGTTCGCGGGTTGGCCTGCGGCGCCGGAGTCCCCCGGCTTCCGCCGGGGGCTTGCCTGGTGGCGGCCGTCAGCCGATCCCGCCGCCGCCGCCTCGAGCCGCCGCACGAGCTCGTGCCGCAGCGTGCCGAGCACGCTGAAAGGCACCATGGGCCGGCCCGTGATCTCCGCCTCGAGCATACGGAGTTCGAAGGGCGTGCCGCCGAGGCGGCTGAGCTGACTCCGAAGCACGTCGGCGTCGATCGCATGCTTCGTGGCCTCCCGCGCCGGCGACTCCGACACGATCTCCACCCGCGTTCCGCCGGCGGTCACGGCCGCCACGCGAACCCGCTCGCCCGGGGCGACCGTCACGTGCAGATCGACGGGCTGTCGTCGCGACGGCTCGGCGCCGCTGAACGATCTCCGCAGCCGCGCGGTGAGCCGCGGGTCGTCGGTCTTCCACACAGCCTGGCCCGGCCTCACGGCCGCCAGGTCCACCGTGCCCGATCCGAAGGCCAGGTCCACCCGACCCGTGGCGATGGCCTCGGTGCACGACCGGCCCGCCTGGAAGACCTCGTACACGCGGCCTCCGGTGGCGTCGTCGCTCGTCGCCCCGGAGTCGAAAGCCACGCCGTCGCCGCGCTTCACGCCGCCGGCGAGCCCGGCTGCCAGATCGACCGCCACGCGACCACCGCGGACCTCCGCCACGGTCCCGAGCCTCACGCCCCGCTTCGCGCTCGAGATCGCGGGCACGAGCAGCTTGTGGTCGCAGCCCTTGAGCCAGCCCGGCGAGAAGCCCCGCGAGAAGGAGAGCGCGAGATCCTCGATCTCACGGGGCGTGAAGACCACCGGCCGGCCGGCCACGGCCGAGTCGATGGCCGTGCGGTAGTGCCGCGTGACGTTGGCAACGTACTCGGGCGTCTTCAAGCGACCCTCGATCTTGAGCGCGGCCACGCCCGCGGCGAGGAGCTCCGGCACCAGGGCGTAGGCGGCCAGATCCTGGGGCGAGAGCAGGTATTTTTGACTGCCGAGATCCACGTCCTTGCCGTCGCAGACGAGGTCGTAGGGCAGCCGGCAGGCCTGGGCACACTGCCCGCGGTTGGCGCTGCGGCCCCCGAGCGACTCGCTCGTCAGGCACTGGCCGGAGTAGGCCACGCACAGGGCCCCGTGCACGAACACCTCCAGCGGCATCGTGGTCTGCCGCCGGATCGCCACGATCTCGTCGAGCGACAGTTCGCGGGCCACGACCACCCGCTCCATGCCGAGTTCCTCGGCCAGCCGGATCGTCTCGGCGCTCGTGAGCGTCATCTGCGTGGAGGCGTGGAGCGCAAGATCGGGCCACGACTCCCGGATCCGCCGCGCCGCCCCCACGTCCTGCACGAGCACGGCATCGACGCCCGCCTCCGCCACGGCCGCCACGGCCCGGTCGAACTCCGCCCATTCGTCGGCGAAGACGAGCGTGTTGAGCGTGGCATAGCCACGCAGCCCCCGCAGGTGGAGCATCCGCATGAGCGCCGGCAGGTCGTCGAGCGACATATTCGCCGCCCGGGCCCGGGCGGTGAAGCCGCAGTCGAGCCCGAAGTAGACGGCGTCGGCCCCGTTCTCGATCGCCGCCCGGACGCAGTCGAGGTCACCGGCGGGTGCGAGGAGTTCCGGCGCGGCGAGCAGGGTTGGATCGGTCATCACGATGCCTGCGGAGTATAGACCGCCTTGCGCATGCATCCCGAAGGAAGCCCCAAGCGCGGTTTTTGTTAATGCGCGCCGCGCTTATTCAAGCCCCCGGCGGCAGCTGGGGGACTCCGGGTGGCTGCGGCTCCCGGCGTCCATGCGGGTCGAGCGTGCCGGACGAAGACGCCGTGATACCCCGGGGAAATGGCAGACGGTCTCCGCCACGACGCGGTGTCCCCGGGCTTCCGCCCGGGGCTTGCATGATCGCGCCCGGTTCCGAATGCCTCCGCAGGTGCCGGTCGGCCCGCGAATCCGGCCGCATCCGCCACCGTTGCCCGAAGCGCACGTCCGGAGAGAGGGCACGGGCAGCCCCGAGCCGGCCCAACCCACGAACGCGGATCGCCGGCGCTCCTGCTACTCCTGATCCCCGCGCAGCTTCGCGAGCACGCTGTAGTCCTCGAGCGTCGTCGTGTCGCCCACGGTCTCCTTGCCGGCGGCGATGTCGCGGAGGAGCCGGCGCATGATCTTGCCGCTGCGGGTCTTGGGCAGCGAGTTCGTGAAGTGGATGTCGTCGGGTGCGGCCAGGGCGCCGATCTGGTGGCGGACGTGCTTCCGCAACGCGTCCTTGAGGGCGTCGTTCGGCTCGCCGCCGCGGAGCGTGACGAACACGGCCACGGCCTCCCCCTTCACGTCGTGCGGTCGGCCCACGGCGGCGGCCTCGGCCACGCTCGGGTGGCTCACAAGGGCGCTTTCGATCTCGATCGTCGAGAGCCGGTGGCCGGCCACGTTCAAGACGTCGTCGATGCGACCCATGATCCAGTAGTAGCCGTCGGCGTCCTGGCGGGCGTTGTCGCCGGCCAGGTACTTGCCGGGCACCTTGGACCAATAGGTCTCCACGAACCGCTCGTCGTCCCCCCAGATCCCGCGGAGCATGCCGGGCCAGGGCTGTCGCATCACGAGCCAGCCCCCTTCGCCCCGCTCCACCGGGTCGCCGGCCGCGTCCACGATCTGCGGCACCACGCCGGGCAGCGGCAGCGTGCAGCTGCCGGGCTTCGTGGGCGTGCAGCCGGGCAGCGGGCTCATCATGATCCCGCCGGTCTCGGTCTGCCACCACGTGTCGACGATCGGGCAGCGCTTGCCGCCGATCACCTCGTGGTACCACATCCAGGCCTCGGGATTGATGCCCTCGCCCACGCTGCCGAGGAGCCGCAGGCTCGAGAGGTCGCGGCCCTCGATGTGCTGGAGGCCCCACTTCATGAACGAGCGGATCGCCGTCGGCGCCGTGTAGAAGATCGTCGGCTTCTCCTGCTCGATGATCTCCCAGAAGCGGCCCTCGTGCGGGGCGTTCGGGGCGCCCTCGTAGATGAGGATGCTTGCGCCGGCGGCGAGCGGGCCGTAGGTCACGTAGCTGTGGCCCGTGATCCAGCCGCAGTCGGCGGTGCACCAGAAGAGGTCGTCGTCGCGGAGGTCGAAGACCCACTCGGCGGTGGTCTTCGCCCAGAGCACGTAGCCGGCGGTGGTGTGCTTGATGCCCTTCGGCTTCCCCGTGGAGCCGCTCGTGTAGAGGATGAACAGCGGCGCCTCGGAATCCATCGGCCGGGCGGGCGTGCTCGACGGCGCGTCGGCCACGAGATCGTGCCACCACGTGTCGCGGCCCGCCTGCATGTCCACCGGCTGGCCCGTGCGCTTGAGCACGATCACGTGCTTCACGGTCGTGGGCGGATGGCTCTTCGACGCCAGGGCGTCGTCCACGTTCTTCTTGAGCGGCAGCTGGGCCCCGCGGCGCCAGCCGCCGTCGGCCGTGATCACGGCCACGGCCCTGGCATCGTGGTTGCGGTCGGCGATCGCCTCGCTGGAGAAGCCGCCGAAGATCACGGAATGCACCGCGCCGATCCGGGCGCAGGCGAGCATCGCGATCACGAGCTCGGGGGTCATCGGCATGTAGATCGAGACCACCTCGCCCGGCCGGATGCCGAGCTTCTCGAGGCCCGCGGCGAATCGGCAGACCTCGGCATGCAGTTCGCGGTAGGTGAACGTGCGCCGCTCGCCGGTCGGCTCGCCGACCCACACGAGTGCCGTCTTCTCCCCCTTGCCCGCGGCCACGTGGGCGTCGAGGCAGGCGACCGACGCGTTCGTCGTGCCGCCCGTGAACCACTTCGCCGCCGGCGGCTGCCAGTCGAGCACCTTGGTGAAGGGCGTCATCCACGGCAGCGCCAGCGCCCGGTCGCGCCAGAAGCCCTCGGGGTCGCGGACCGCCGCGTCGTACAGCCGGCGGTACTCCTCGAGCGAGCCGATCCGGGCCCGCGCGGAGAACTCCGCCGGGGGCGGAAACACCCGATCCTCCTGCATCACGCTGGCCACGCGGCCGGCCGCCTTGCCTGTCGTCGACATCGGTGTCCGCCCCCTCGTCCGTGCATCGCCGGCCATCAACGCGGCCGGTCGCGAAAATCAGACCATTCCTCTCCGCCGGGGGCAAGGGACTCGGGCCGCGTCGCCGCGGGGCGCGGCTGGCCGGTTCGGGCTATGCTTGACGCATCCCGGAGCGATTTCGTGACGATGCCCGACTATGACGGAATCCTGGCCCTCGACCGCCTGGAGCGTGCCGTGGAAAAGATTCGTGATCGGCTGCTGCGTTCGACCGCGGCGCTCGAGGCGGCGGGTGTTCCGTACGCCGTGGTCGGCGGCAACGCCGTGATGGCGTGGGTGGAGCAGGCCGATGCGTCGGCCGTGCGATTCACCCAGGATGTGGACATCGTGCTCCGCCGCCCGGATCTCGGCCGGGCCGCGGAAGCGCTGGCCCGTGCCGGCTTCGTCAACCGCCACGTGGCGGGGATCGACATGTGTCTCGACGGTCCCGACGCCGGCCCGCGCGATGCCGTGCGCGTCGTCTTCGCGGGCGAGAAAGTGCGGCCGGAGTACGTCGCCACGGTGCCCGATGCGACCGAGAGCGTGTCGTTCCAGTCGTACCACGTCCTGTCGCTCGAGGCGCTCGTGCGGATGAAGCTCACGTCATTTCGCCGCAAGGATCAGGTGCATCTGCTCGACATGCTCGAAACCGGCCTGATCGACGCCCGTTGGCCGACCCGCTATCCGCCGGAACTCGCCGCCCGGCTGCAGCACCTCATCGACACGCCTGACGGGTGAAACGGCGTCACGCGAACGGGCTCGCATCGGCGCCGTCGCCGAAGCCGATGCCGAGGGCCCGCGCCGCCTGCACTGCGGAGTGGTGCGGATCGATCGTGGCCGGCGTGGAGATCGCCTGCGAGATCGCCACGCCGGCGATGTCGGGCGGGCGGTAGCAGACCATCTGGCCGAACCGACCCTCGTGCACAAGCCGCACGGCATGGGCCCCGAACTGCGTGGCCAGCACGCGGTCGAACGCCGTGGGCGTGCCGCCCCGCTGGAGGTGGCCGAGCACGAGCGCCCGCACCTCGCGGTCCAGCCGCCGCGCCACCTCCCGGGCCACGATCTCGCCCACGCCGCCGAGCCGCACCTGCCGGCGCTCGGAAGCCTCTGCGGTTCCGCCGCCGTCGTGCACGAGGTCTCCGTCGGGCAGCCTGGCCCCCTCGGCGACGACGATGAGCGTGAACCGCTTTCCCTCGCGCTCGCGTTCGATCACCTTCCGGCAGACGTTCTCGAACGTCCAGGAGATCTCCGGGATCAGGATCACGTCGCCGCCCCCGGCGATGCCGGCGTGCAGCGCGATCCAGCCGGCGTGGCGGCCCATCACCTCGAGCACCATCACCCGCTCGTGGCTGGCCGCGGTGGTGTGGAGCCGGTCGAGCGCGTCGGTGGCGCAGGCCACGGCCGAGTCGAAGCCGAACGTGAAGGCCGTACAGCCCAGGTCGTTGTCGATCGTCTTGGGCACGCCCACCACGGGGATGCCGTGCTCGTGGAGTTGCTGGGCGATGGCCAGCGACCCGTCGCCGCCGATGCAGACGAGCCCCGAGATGCCGAGCTGCCGCACGGTCTCGCCGGCCTGCCGCAGCAGATCGGGGTCGATCGCCACCCGCGTGCCCTCGCCCACGAGCGCCGAGAAGCGGCCCTTGTTCGTGGAGCCGAGGATCGTGCCGCCCTGGAGCAGGATCGTGGCGGTGTTCTGCAGGTCCAGCGGCATGTAGGCCACCGGATCGACGAGCCCCTCGTAGCCCTTGAGGAAGCCGACGCAGTCGTAGCCCAGCCGCACCGCGGTCTTCACGGCCGCCCGGATGACGGCGTTGAGCCCCGGGCAGTCGCCGCCCCCGGTGAGGATGCCGATCGTGGGCTTGGAGGAACTCATGGCTCAGACGTTGTACCCGAAGACCGAGCGTGCATTCGTGATCGCGGATGATATGATTTTTCGTCCGATCACGGACCGCGTCGCAGGAAGGTTCATGGGATCGAGCGTGCTGTTGGTGACCGGCTCCTCGGGCCTGATCGGCAGCGAGGTGGCGACGCATTTTCACGCCCTGGGCTGGACGGTCCATGGTCTCGACAACAACCAGCGGGCCGTATTTTTTGGTCCCGGCGGCGACACGCGTTGGAATCAGCGGCGGCTCGAGGGCTCGCTGGCCCGCTTCCGCCACCACGAGGTCGACATCCGCTCGCGGCAGGCGGTGCTCGACCTCGTGGCCGACATTCGGCCCACGGCGATCGTGCATACGGCGGCCCAGCCCTCGCACGACCGCGCCGCCGCGATCCCTTTCGACGACTTCGATACCAACGCGGTCGGCACGCTCAATCTCCTGGAGGCCGCCCGCCGCTCGTGCCCGGAGAGCCCGTTCGTGCACATGAGCACGAACAAGGTCTACGGTGACGCCCCGAACGAGATTCCACTCGTCGAACTCGAATCCCGCTGGGACTATGCCGACGCCACCTACGTGCACGGCATCCCCGAATCGTTTCGGATCGATGCCAGCAAGCACTCGCTCTTCGGGGCCTCGAAACTGGCGGCCGACGTCATGGTGCAGGAGTACGGCCGCTACTTCGGCCTGCCCACCTGCTGCCTCCGGGGAGGGTGTCTCACCGGACCGGCGCACTCCGGCGTCGAACTCCACGGGTTCCTGAGCTACCTCGTGAAGTGCAACCTGGAAGGCCGGCCCTACACGGTGTTTGGCTACAAAGGCAAGCAGGTCCGCGACAACATCCACGCCGCCGACGTGAGCCGCTTCATCGCCCGCTTCATCGAGTCACCCCGGGCGGCCGCGGTCTACAACATCGGTGGAGGCAAGGTGAACAGCTGCTCCATCCTCGAGGCGTTCGCCATGGCGACCGCGCGAACCGGCCGGCCGATGAACTGGACTTACGACGAGAAGGCCCGCGAGGGCGACCACATCTGCTACTACTCCGACCTGCGTCGGATGCAGGCCGACTACCCGGGGTGGCGACCCGAGATCACGCTCGGCGAGACGTTCGATCAGATCGTCGATGCATGGGAACGGCGCCACACTGCTGCGGCGGCTGTCTCGGGTGAGACCCGATGAGGATCCTCGTTGCCGGCGGCTGCGGGTTCGTCGGGGCGGCGATCTGCCGGCGGCTCCTGTCGGTCCGCGAAGGACTCTCGATCACGGTGCTCGACAGTCTGCGGAGGGCAGGCTCGGAGCTCAATCGTCGGTCACTCCCAGCCCTGGGAATCAAGGTGGTTCACGGCGACGTGCGCATCCGATCCGACATCGAGGAGGCGGCTGCCGGCGGACGGTTCGACTGGGTGATCGATGCGGCGGCCGAGCCGAGCGTGCTGGCGGGCACGGGGGCCGGTCACGGCGTCGGCACCGGCCAGCTCGTGGAGCACAACCTTGTCGGCACCGCGAACCTGCTGGACTCCGCGGCCCGCTGGAACGCCGGCGTGATCCTGTTGTCCACGAGCCGCGTGTACTCCATTCCAGCGCTGCGTGCGACTCCGCTTCGGGTCGAAGCCTCAAAGCGTGGCGAGGCCTTCACGGTCGATACGGCGAAAACCCTCGCTCCAGGCCTCTCGGTGGCCGGTGTCTCGGAGACGTTCTCCACGTCGGCGCCGGTCTCCATGTATGGTGCCACCAAGATCGCCAGCGAGGTGCTCGCGATAGAGTATGCCCATCGATTCGGCACGCCACTCTTCGTGAATCGCTGCGGCGTGATGGCGGGAGCGGGCCAGTTCGGGCATGCCACCCAAGGGATCTTTTCGTGGTGGATCCACTCGTGGGCCGCGCGACGACCGCTCGCCTACATCGGCTTCGGTGGCCACGGTCACCAGGTACGCGACTGCCTCCACCCCGACGATCTGGCCGACCTGATGGCGATCCAGATGGCGGCCGATGAATCCGTCCCCGTGACCTGCAACGTCTCGGGAGGCAGCGCGTCGGCGACGAGCCTCGCCCGGCTCTCCGGCTGGTGCGCCGACCGCTTCGGCCCGCGCACGGTCGACACCTCGCCGGAGGAACGACCCTACGACCTGCCCTGGATCATCCTGGACCACGCCCTTGCCACCTCGCGGTATGCGTGGCACCCTGCTCACGGACCGGAATCGATTTTCACCGAGATCGCGGACCATGCCGCCCGACACCCAGACTGGCTCGACCGCTGCGGGCCATGAGATGCCGACGGCCAGGGCGGACTCCCGATCGGCACCGTTGCGGCTGCTGTCGGTCGTCATCCCGGCGCGGGACGAGGAGGGCTGCATCGCCTCGACGGTGGAGCACCTGCACCTCGAGTTGAAGATGCAGGGCGTGCCCCACGAGATCGTCGTCGTGGACGACGGCAGCACGGACGGCACCTGGCCGATCCTGGAGGGCCTGCGGGCGTCGATCCAGGAGCTCGCCCCGGTCCGCAACGAAGGCGCCCACGGCTTCGGGCGGGCGATCCAGAAGGGCCTGGCCGCCGCCCGCGGCGACGCGATCGTGATCATGATGGCCGACGCCAGCGACGACGCCCGCGACGTCGTCCGCTACTGGCACTCGCTCAACGAGGGCTACGACTGCGTCTTCGGCAGCCGGTTCATCAAGGGTGGCGGCACGATCGACTATCCGGCCGTGAAGTGGACACTCAACCGGATGGCAAACTTCTTCATCCGCATCCTCTTCGGCATCCGCCTCAACGACACCACGAATGCCTTCAAGGCCTACCGGAAGACCGTCATCGACGGCTGCCAGCCGATCCTCTCGCCGCACTTCAACCTCACGGTGGAGCTGCCACTCAAGGCCATCGTGCGAGGCTACTCCTGGACCGTGATCCCGATCACGTGGCGGAACCGGCGAACCGGGGTCGCAAAACTCAAGATCCGCGAGATGGGCAGCCGCTACTTCTTCATCGTGGCGTACGTGTGGCTGGAAAAGTGCTTCAGCCGCGGCGACTATAGGCGAAACGAGGGTGGCTGATCCAGTGCGGTGCCTCGACCACCAGCGTCAACACGATGGCCTCAAGATACACCCAACGTCTCCACCCACGCGAGCATGCCCGGGAATTCGACAACCCCATCCGCTCGAACGCCGGCGGTGGCGGTGGCTTCCCGTGCCGCAGGAATCGCCGCGGTGCGCACGCCCGCGGCGAGGCCCGCCTCCCAGTCGACCGGCGAGTCACCCACCATCCAGGCCGCCGTGGCGGGAATGCCGTGCACTGCGAGCATCTCGTGGATGTAGCGCGGCGAGGGCTTCCGATAGCGGGACGGCTCGCCCGGCAGCTCCGGTGCGATACAGATGCCTGTGAACGGTTCGGGGCCCAGGTCGAGCAGTTCGACCAGCCGCTGGTTCACCGCCTCGACCTCCGCCATCGTGAACAGGCCGCGGCCCACGCCCGAGTGGTTCGTGAACAGAAACATGCGGATCGCCGCCGCCCGGAGCCGCGTCAGCGCCTCGCGCACGCCCGGCAGCAACACGACCTGCTCGGGGTCGCTGAGATACGGGACGTGCTCGATGAGCGTGCCGTCACGGTCGAAGAACACGGCCTGCGGCCTCACGATCTCGTGTGCGGCGTTCATCGGCGGGGGTGCCTGAGAGATGGATTCCGTGTTGTATGATCCTGGCTTGAAAGTCTACTCGTCAGACGATGCCAGCGACTCTCGCGCAGGAAGGCCTCCGCATGCCAGCCCCTCGGACGACGACGATCTCTGAGCAGATTCGCGAGAGCGTGGCGACCCTCGCCGCGCTCGCCGATCACGAAGGCCTGCTGCGTGCGATCGCGGACCGCCTGGCCTCGTGCCTTGACGCCGGCGGCACGCTCTACCTCTGCGGCAATGGCGGCAGCGCGGCCGACGCCCAGCACGTGGCGGCGGAATTCGTGGGGCGCTTCCTGCGCGAACGGCGGCCCCTGCCGGCGATCGCCCTCAGCTGCAACACGTCGATCCTCACTGCGATCGGCAACGACTACGAGTTCGCCGAGGTCTTCGCCCGTCAGGTGCGGGCCCACGTGACGGGCCGTGACTGCGTGATCGGCATCAGCACGAGCGGCCGATCTCCCAACGTGCTGCGGGCCCTCGAGGCCGCCCGCGCGGTCGGAGCGTCGACGATCGGCTTCACGGGAGCCTCCGGCAGGGACCTCGCCGCCCTGTGCGATGTCTGCCTGCTCGCGCCGTCCACCGCGACTCCGCGCATCCAGGAAGCCCACCTCCTGGCCTGGCACCTGGTGTGTGACGAGGTGGAGCGCCGCGTCGTGTCGGGCGGCGCTTCCTGAACGGTCGTTACGGCCCCTGCTCCGCCGCCAGGGCCGCGATCCGCTCGCCGATGGCCAGCGACGCGGTCGCCGCCGGCGATGGCGCGTTGACGACATGGAGGATCCGCTCGCCCCGCACGAACTCGAAATCCTCCACCAAGCTGCCGTCGGCACGCATCGCCTGGGCCCTGACGCCGGCGCCGCCGGTCACGATGTCGGCGGGGCGGACCGCGGGGACGAGCCGCTGTAGCGAGCGGCAGAACTCGCGCCGGCTCCATGACCGCCAGACCTCGTAGGCGCACATGCGCGGGTGCCGCGCGAGAAACCGCCACAGGCCGGGGAAGGAGATCGCGCCGGCGGCGTCGCGGATGTTCACGCTCCGCCGCGAGTAGCCCTCCCGGGCCCACGCCAGGACGGCGTTGGGACCGGCCTCGACGCCCCCGTGGATCATCCTCGTGAAGTGGACGCCGAGGAACGGGAAGGCCGGGTCGGGCACGGGGTAGACGAGGTTGCGGACGAGGTGCTCGGCCTCCGGCCGGAGATGAAAATACTCCCCTCGGAAGGGGACGATCCGCGCACGGGGCTCGAGGCCTGAGAGCCTCACCAGCCGGTCGGAATGGAGGCCGCCGCACGTGATGACCAACGCCGCAGTGAAATCTCCGGCGGTCGTGTCCAGGCGCCAGCCGCCCGGCTCGCGCCGCAAGCCGATGACACGCGCGTCGACCACGATCCGGCCGCCGAGCCGCGTCACCTCGCGAGCCAGCGCGTCGGCCACGGCCCGATAGTCGACGATCCCCTCCTCGGGCACGTGGATCGCGGCCACGCCGGCCGCATGGGGCTCGATCTCGCGGATCGCCCCGGGCGACTCGAGCCGCCGCAGGCCCTGCAGGCCGTTGAGCGTGCCACGCTCCCAGAGCGCGTCGAGGCGGGACCGCTCCCGTTCGTTCGTGGCCACGACGACCTTGCCGCAGATCTCGTGGGCGATGCCATGCTCCCGGCAGAACGCGACCATCTGCCGCAGGCCGCGGACGCTGAGCACCGCCTTCTCGGAGCCCGGCTTGTAGAACAGCCCCGCGTGCAAGACGCCGCTGTTGTGCGTGGACTGCTGACAGGCGACGCGGGGATCCTTCTCGAGGAGCGTGACGTCCGTGGATCCCCGCTGCAGGAGCCGCCATGCCGTGGCGAGGCCCACGAGCCCACCGCCCACGACGGCCACCGCGCCGGCGACGCTGCCCCCAGGTTCGTGCCTGCGACCTTCCTTCATGGGGGCTCAGTCGCCCAGCAGGCGACGCCGCAGCCTGTGGCGCGCCATCGCCTCGACGTTTGCCCGCTGGTCCGGGCCGAACCTGCGCTCGACCAGCTCGAGGTACGGTGGATGCGTGAAGTAGGCATGCCACGCATCGTCGCGGAACCGCAGCACGTCGGCCGCCGGCACATGCCGGGTCGGCAGGGGCTGGCTTTCGTAGGACAGAAAACCGTACCCCTCGTACGAGTCCGGCAGCGGCCAGCCGTTGCGTCGCGCCTCGACATACAGCGGACTGCCCGGCAGCGCCTGGCACGGATACATGTTCGCCATCTCGGTGTTGAGTTCGAGCGCCAGGTCGAGCGTCTGCCGCATCGTCTCCAGCGTGTCGTCGGGGAACCCGAAAATGTAGTTGGAGATGACGTTGATACCGCTGTCGCGGATGGCCCCGACCACTTCGCGGATGTTGACGTCCTCGAACGTGCCCTTCGACACCTCGCGGCGGATCTCCTGGTTGGCCGCCTCGACGCCCAGGGCGAGCCAGTCGATGCCCGCCCTGCGGAACAGGTCGAGATACCGGGGGCGCACGGTGTCGACGCGCGAGTAGGCCCACATGTGGAAGCCATGCCCCCGCGCCACCAGGCCCTCGAGGAGCGGCTCGAAGAACCGCTTGTCGAGGAAGAACATCTCGTCCGACAGCCGCACGGTCGCGACGCCCAGAGCGGCCAGCTCGTCGAACTGCCGCAGCATGAAGTCCGGAGACCAGAATCGCATCAGGGGCGACGAGGCGGCCGACACCTCCGGCCCGTTGTCCGTGCGGTTCACGATGTTGATCATGCAGAAGTCGCACCGGAAGCGGCAGCCCAGCGACGTGTAGAGGGCGGCGAAGGGCGTCCTGCGACCATGGTCGAAATCGGCGTGCCAGAAGTGCGCCCGGTACAGATCGAGCGGCTTCTCGCGCCGTGGCAACAGATCCCAGGCATACCCCGGCAGATCGACGTCCATCCGCTCCTGGGGAACGACCCGCTCCGGCTCGTTGAGCACCGGCCGGCCGTCGTCCTTGAAGCCGATGCCGCGGACCGCGTTCAGCCCGGCGCACAGGTCCGTGGCCAGCAGGCTCCACAGTGCATACACGCCCTCGTTGAGCAGCACGAAGTCGACGCTCGGCACCTCCAGCACCTCCAGCGGCAGGGCGCTGACGTGCGACCCGACGAAACATGTCGCCAGAGTCGGGTGCTCCTGCTTGAGCCGGTCGGCCAGGGCGATCGCACCGCTCATGTTCGTGGTGCCGGAATTGGGGTTCTGCCCATAGACCACGAAGCACACGAGCCGCGGCGCTGCATCGGTGATCCGGCGGCAGGCATGCGGCAGATCGAGCCGCTCCGCGGTGCAGTCGAGGATGCCGACGCCGAAGCCGCGGGCCCGGCACGATGCGGCGAGGAGCAACGCCCAGGTGGGCGGCTCGATCGCCGAGAATGTCTCGCTCAGGCCCTGGTATGCCGCCAGACTGGAGTCGGCGTTCACGAACAGGACGTCAAGCCGTCGATCCATGCCCCGCCCCCTCGCTCACAGACCATTCAACAACGTGCACAGGCTCCCCACACGACCGACGTCGAGCGTCGGATAGTTTCCGATGTACCAGCCGAAGAAGTGTACGTGGTCCACCTGCGGATACCGGCGGTACTCGTCACCGAACAAGCGCCGCAGGTAGGGCTGACGCAGTTGGTTGCCGCCACCGGAAGTGCCGCGACGAAACTCAACCGCATGCGCGCGGAGCGCCGCCTCGACCCGGTCCCGCAGGGCCTCGTCAGGGTCGCGCAACACGAGCGTGAATGCGTAGTTGCTACTCCCCTCGCGCTTGAAGTCGGTGCGGAATCGCGCGGGATCGAGGGCGTCGAAAAACGCATGCAGATTCTCGGTGCGCCGGGCGTTGTTGGCATCGAGCCTGGGGAGTTGGCTGCGGCCGATGACGGCATTGATCTCGGTGCTGCGGAAGTTGTAAGCCGGGAAGGCGAAGATGAAGTCCGGGTTGAGGTCCGGGTGCCGCCGCTTGTAGTCCTCCTTGACGGCATCCGACTGACTCTCGCGCACCATGCCGTGCGATCGCATCATGCGCAGCATGTGATACAGGTCGTCGTCGTCGGTGCACACCATGCCGCCTTCGATCGTGCTCAGGTGGTGGGCGTAATAGAACGAGAAGTTCGACGCCAGTCCGAACGAGCCGAGGCGCCGGCCGGCATGCGTCGCTCCGTGGGACTCGCAAACGTCTTCGATCAGGGGCACGCCGGCGCGCCTCAGATCCGCCAGGAAGCCGTCCGTGAGGGCGTCGTAGCCAAGGATGTGGGTGAGAAACACACCCTTCGTCCGTGGCGTGATGCGCTCCACGACCTGGCCCAGATCCATGCCCAGGGTCCGCGGGTCGATGTCGACGAAGACGGGCGTGAACCCGGCCTGCAGGACGGCGGCGATGTCCGACACCCATGTCAGCGTGGGCACGATGATCTCGCCCGGGCCGCTCCGCTCCCGCAGTGCGGCCATGGTCATCTGGTTGGCCGATGAACCGGAGTTGACGAACACACAGTGGCGGACGCCCAGCCAGTCAGCCCATTCGCGCTCGAATGCGGCCACGTTCACCGACTGCGTGAGGATCGGTGACCCACCCGAGAGAAACCGCACCACTGCGTCGAGATCTGCGCGCGTGATGTTGTCCACCATCAGCGGCCACGGCCCGATTCGTCCGGCGTCGGCCGGGCCAGACTGGGCGGCATGGACAACAGCTGCCACGTTCACTTCTCGGAGTAAAAGTCGCCGTATTCCACGAGCAGCGTGCTGCGCCCGTCGGTCCGCCCCAGCGCGTGGGTGTAGGCCGGAACCACCTGCTCCGGCTCCTCGAGGCGGACCACCTCGATGGTGGTGCACATGGATCGCAGGGCGTCCGTGTAGTCGCCCACGTGCTGATGCTGCGGATGCAGCGGCCGCTCCGATCCGATGCCGGTGCGGATGATCACCTTGGGACGGTAGCCGCCGTTCGACATGACGGAGAACTTGTCCAGGTGATTGACGATCTGGTTGAGGGCGAGGAGCAGGAAGTTCCAGCGGGGAAAGATCGACACAGGAACCCTGCCGGCGAGGGCCAGCCCGTTCGTCATGCCCATCTGCATCTCCTCGTCGACCGGCAACTCAAGAAGCCGATCCGGAGCAACGTCGACGAGCGTGTTTGACATGGCGGTTCCCGGGCAGGCGACGGCCTGGCCGAGGAAGATGACCCGCGGATCCTGAGCGAGCAGGTTCATCGCCCGCTTGAGTTCGTCCGCGTAGCGCATGTCAGAACTGCACCCTGATGCCCGCGCCGGCGTGCGGATACTTCGACTCGTAGCGGTAGTACGTGATCCGCGGATCGTCGCTGTTCTCGTAGGTCAACACCTCGGAGTTCCACACGGTCCGGGTGTCGGTGCACACCGACTTGCGGTTGTCCTCGATGATCCAGTGTACCGGGAGATCCCACTGCCGACTGTATTTGATGCACTCGTGCGCCACGCCCGTTTCGGAGGTCATCTCGCCCATGAAACAGTGGACCGTGCTGTCGGAGCCCTCCCGCTTCATCGCCATGCCGATGCCGACCGCGATGGGCAGCACTCCGGTCACGATCGCCGAGGAGACGATGCGATACTCGGGAAAGCACAGCGAGATCGAGCGGCCCGCCATGATCTCCGCCTTGAGGCGCTCGGGCGGCACTCCCTTGAGCAGGCACTGGTAGTGGCTCCGCCACGATCCCAACACCCAGTCTTGCGGCCTCACGCGTCGGAAGATTCCGATCAGCGCATCCTCGTTGCCGAACGACAAATGCACCGGGGCGCGGATCCTGGCGGCGTTGAACTCCGCGGCGATGTCCTCCTCGAAGGCGATCAGTTGCTGCGCCGAGAAGGTGGGCAGCGGTGCGGTCGAGTATGACATGGAATCGACACTCCTCACGGCGTCATGCATGAGATACGGCCGGGCTACGGCGTGCGGACGGCGCCGGTCGTCGCCTCGATCACGGGAACCTGCATCTCACGAGTGGCCACGAACGTCCTGCCGCATGCGTCGGAGGCGACCTCGGAGTAGTCAGGGTCGGCGTCGTAGAAGATCACCCGGCTCCCCGCCGGCTCGAATGCGAACGGCACATGGAGCAGGTCGTGCAGTTGCTCCCGGACGTGCCTCCGTCGATCCGGTGGCACGAACAACAGCAGGAATCCGCCGCCACCGGCACCGGTGATCTTGCCTCCGAGCGCGCCCGCCGCCTGGGCGGCAGCGTAGATCGAGTCGATCTGGCCGCACGACACCGCCGGACTCAGCGCCCGCTTCGCCTGCCACGACTCGTGCATGAGCCTGCCGAAATCCGCCAGGTCGCCGGACCCGCAGAGAATCTGCAGCGCCTCGTCGACCATGTCCCGGATCAGCCGGAGTTCCCGTTTCTTCGCCTCGAGATTCGGCACGTACGTGTCGGCGACGGTCGCCGCGGTCCGCTTGATGCCGGTGTAGAAGAGCATCAACGACGAGCCCAATTCCTCCAGCCGCTCCCTGGGGAGGATCATGGGCCGCACGGAGATGGCGCCGGTCGTCGCAAACGTGATGTGATTGAAACCTCCGTGCGCTGCGCACACCTGGTCCTGGGAGCCCACCGTCTCCTGGAGCAGTTCCTGCTCGACGTGGATGCCCTGCTCGGCGAGGGTCTCGCCGCTGACCATCCGCCCCTGGAGGGCGTGGATGGCGTTCAACAAGCCCACCGTGAACGCCGAACTCGACCCCATCCCGCTGCGGGCTGGCAGGTCGCCGTCGTGATGGATCTCGATGCCCCGCTGGAAGTCGAGGTACCGCAACACCGCGCGGACTGAAGGATGGGCCACGTCGTCGACGCTGGCGCAGTTCTCGATCTTCGAGTACACGATGCGGATCCGGTGCTCGAAAAACGGTGGCAACTCCCGGCAACTGATGTAGCAGTACTTGTCGATCGTCGTGGCCAGGACCGCGCCGCCATGGGCCCGGTACCACGCGGGATAGTCGGTGCCACCGCCGAAGAACGACAGCCGAAACGGCGTGCGGGTGATGATCATCGCGTCGTGGTTTCCGTTCCCGGCACGCGTGCCGATGTTTCGAGAAAGGCCCGGCAGGTACGTTCCAGAGCCTCGCGCACGGGGGTGGCCGCCCGCCAGCCGAGTCTGTGCAACACGGTGGAATCGAGAAGTTTTCGCGGCATGCCGTCGGGCTTCGAGACGTCGAACGTCAACCGGCCGGAGTAGCCGACGACCTCCGCGATCATCCCGGCGACCTCACGGATGCTCAGTTCGGTGCCGCCGCCGAGATTGATCGGAGCCTCCCCATCATACCGTTCGAGGACGACGACACAGGCCTCAGCCAGGTCGTCGGCGAAGAGGAATTCCCGCCGCGGCTCACCGCTTCCCCAGAGCACGATTTCCGGGTCGTTCCGCGCCTTGGCGGCATGCATTCTCGCGATCAGGGCCGGGATCACGTGCGAGGCCTCGGCGTCGAACGAGGAGTCCGGCCCGAACACATCCGCAGGGATCGCCGAGATGAACCGCACGCCCGCCTGGCGTCGCAGGGCGGCGCACAGGTGCATCCCTGCGAGCTTGGCGACGGCATAGGGTTCGCTGGTCGGCTCCAGCGGACCGGTGCCGAGATGCTCGACCCGCATGGGTTGCGGGCACTCCCGCGGATAGCAGCAGGAGCTCCCCAGATAGAGCAGTCGTTCGACTTCGTGCCGGGCGGCGGCCGCACAGACGCTCGTGGCCACGAGCAGGTTGTCGAGCATGAGATCGGCGGGCGCCCGCTGATTGAGTCCGATGCCACCCGACTTGCCGGCGGCAACGACGACCCGGCGGGGCCGTGTGCGGGCAAAGTGCCGCTCGACCGCCGCGGCGTCGGCGAGCGACAGGTCTGCCCGGGAAGGCGCGCTGACCCGTGCGCCGGCGCGCTCGAATGCCCGCACGACGGCGCAGCCGATCAACGTGTCGCCACCGGCGACGAAGACCTCGTCATCTGCCGTCATGTGCGGGGTGCCTCGTGGTCCGAGGATCGTGGGCCGGCAAAAAAATCCGTGGCCGCAGCGTAGGACTCGGGAGTGCCGATGTCGATGAACCGGCCTGCCGAGCGATGCCCGCGCAAGCCCGTCGCCACCCAGGTCGGAAACACCTCTCGTTCGAGCGACACCGGACGACCGGTGGGAATAGCCGCGAGACGCTCGGACTCCACCAGATAAAGGCCGGCGTTGATCCAGCCGGCGCCGCAGCCGGCTCCCTTCTCCACGAACGCCCGAACCTTGCCTTCCGGCCCGCATTCCACCCGGCCGTAGCGCCGGGCGTCCGCCACTTCCACGAGCAGCAGCGTCGGCATCCGGCCCCCGTGCCGATAGTCCGCCAGAAATCCATCCAGATCGGCGTCGGTGAAGGAGTCGCCGTTGAGCACGAGCAGGGTTCCGCGGCCGGCGACGGGCAGGGCGAGGCGGAGCGCCCCGCCCGTGCCCAACGGTCGGTCCTCGCGGGAGCAGAGAATCTCCGCCGGGCCACTCCGTCCCGCCAGCGCCGCTTCCACCTGCTCCGCTCCGTGACCGGTGCACAGCACGATGCGGCGGATACCGACGGCTTCAAGCTGATCGACGATGCGCTCCAGGAACGGCCGGCCACCCACATCCGCGACGGGCTTGGGCCGGTCGCCGACGACCGGGCGCAAGCGGGTTCCCAGGCCTCCCGCCAACACCACGGCGGTCACGCCACGCCAATCGCCTGCCTGCGCGCCGCTCATGGAGATCGTCAGCAGTTGCCGTAGATGGTCTTGCGCAGCATGCGGTAGCCCTTGACGAGTTCCGCGATGCCGTCGTCCAGGGAGCGGGTGGCCTCGAATCCTGCCTCCCGCAGCCGCTGGTTGGAAACGATGTAATTCCGCTTGTCCGGGTCGCTCCCGACCTCGGAGAAGTGGATGTAGAAATTCGGCACGTGCTCCTTGACCTTGAGCGCCAACTCCTCCTTCGAGAGGTTCGCGGCGTCGAGGCCGACGTTGTAGGGCTTGCCCACCATGGCCTCCCGATTGCGGATGCAATGCAGGAAGCAGTCGGCGACGTCGCGGATATGGATGTAGTTCCGCTTGAAATGCTTCTCGAAAATGACGAGGTAGCCGTCGGTCACGGCCGCGTAGACGAAGTGGTTGACGAGCAGGTCGATCCGCATCCTGGGCGACATGCCGAAGACCGTCGCCAGCCGCAGGGTGATCGAATTCGGGCTGTTCAACACCTCAGCCTCGGCCTCGACTTTGGTCCGGCCGTACAGCGAGATCGGCTCGAGCGGCGTGTCTTCCGTGCAGAACTGGGCGCCGGACTTGGTGCCATAGCCGCTGTTGGTGGTCGGATAGACGATCAACTGCCGGGGCGAACGCAGGCGGGTGACGAGCCTGATCGCCTCCAGGTTCACGCTCGTGGCGCCGACGGGGTCTCGATCGCAGAGCGGCGCTCCCACGAGCGCCGCCAACGGAATCACCACGTCGGCATCCTTGAGCGCGCGGCCGACGGTCGACTCGTCCCGCGCGTCGCCACGGATGATGGTGAACCGTGGATTGGCGCAGAGATGGAAGAGCGGCGTCTGCCCGAACAGGAAGCTGTCCACGACCGTGACGGCATGCCCCGCCGCTAACAGGTGCTCGCAGAGGATGGAGCCGAGATAGCCCGCGCCGCCCGTCACGAGAACTCGGGCTGGTGATGTCGACATCTGCTTCTCCCTTGTCGCACGGGCCCGCGGGCGCTGCACCCAATCGGCGGCGGCCGGTCGCGGCAGGCCCTCACCCCACTTTGTCGAACACCAGTGCGTTCCGCAACGAGCACGCGGCATTCGCGGCGAGCAGCAGCGGGTTTCGCGTGTGTTGCCGGCAGACCCGCCAGGCATCCCAACTCATGCGCCGGATGTTCCTGCCCGTCTGCGAGGTCGGGTGATACCTCCACCGACCGAGCACGTGAGGGATCACCAGCGGCCGCGAGCGTTTCGCGCAGCGAATGAAATAGTCGTAGTCGTTCGCCAGGCACTCCGACTCGTTCAGCAGGTCGCCGACCTCGTCGCGGAAGTCGCGGCGGATGAAGAACGACACGAACGGAATGATGTTCTCGGCCATCAACCACCACCGGTTGAAGTGCCGCACCGCGAAGTTCTTGTAGGCGGTGTGCATGGGCCGCGTGGGCCTGCCCTCGACGTCGATGATCTCGTACATGCCGATGGCCCAGCGGGCCTCCGGGTGCGCCGAGAACGCCTCTGCCACATGTCGCAGGCTCCGTGCCGCGAGCAGATCGTCGGCCGGCAGCGCCGCCAC